>JAATFQ010000255.1 GCA_015655115.1 Sphingobacteriales bacterium | reverse complement strand
TGTCAAAAAACAAAAAAATCAGCTGTGCATCATGTCATAAAGAAGAGTTTGCTTTTTCCGATACTTCTGCCGTCAGCCTCGGTGTGCGTAACCAGAAAGGGGTGCGCAATACACCCTCAGCCATGAATATGAAATTACAGGTGGCTTTCTTTTGGGATGGGCGTGCCAATACACTTGAAAAGCAGGCGCTTATGCCGATCGAAAATCCTATTGAGATGGATCTGCCGATAAAGACAGCTGTATGGCGTCTAAATCATGATCTTGCCTATAAACGGGCATTTCAAGCGGTGTTTCAGGAAGCACCCAATGAACACAACCTGGCTAAAGCCTTAGCCGAGTTTGAGCGTACACTGGAAACAAGTGACTCGCCATTAGATGACTGGCTGCTGAATGATAACGAAAGCGCAGTTAGCGCATCGGCTAAACGTGGTTACGTCTTATTTAATGGTAAAAAAGCCAATTGTGTACAGTGCCATTTTGGTGCTGATTTTAACAATGTGGAATTTCGCTCTATCGGCCTTTACGATGGCAAAATGCTAAGAGATAGCGGGCGCGCGGCAATAACTAAAAATGTTGCCGACATAGGTAAGTTTAAGATTGGCGCTTTACGTAATGTGGCCGTCACCGCCCCATATATGCATAATGGCATGTTTAAAACCCTTCGTGAAGTAATCGATTACTATAATGATCCTGATAAAATAGTACCACATGCTATCGGTCGCGATACGTTATTAGCAAAAGCCATCAACCTGACCGAACAGGAAAAGACCGACCTGGAAAACTTCCTGATCTCACTGACTGATAAGCGCTTTCAGGCCAAATTGAAACAACCGGTCAAATAAATTCATCACGTTCTATATAAGACATCTTATATCAGATAAAAGTTAGCAAAATATGAAAAGACGAAATTTCATCCTGTCGGCATTATTGGCGATCCCTGTCGCCTCATTGGCCAAATTCAATTTTTTGAAAAAAGATATACCAGCGTTAAGAGCCAAAAAAGGTTTTCTTATCCGGGTAGATGAAAGCCGTTTTAGCGGCGAGCAGAAAAAAGTGGGAAATGACCTGTTGAGGTGCGTCGTTTCCTGCGAAGACAATGGCACTAATTTGCTGATGGGAACTACAACAGCAAAATCACTGGCCGGAAAAGGTGGGCCACCGCTGCATATCCATACGCATCAGGATGAGATTCTGTTTGTCGCCTCAGGAGAGTTTTTGATCCAGATCGGAACAGAAATATTCAAAGCCAAAGCCGGGGATGCAGCTTTTATCCCAAGGAATACCCATCATACTTTTGCCAATCCAGTAGAAAATAATCCCGGCATGCTAATCTCTATTCACCAGCCTGGCGACAAACAAATGGAGGCAGATTTCAAAACTGTTGCTTCCGGGCAATTCCCCAAATCCTGGGAAAATGACCCGACTATTATCGGCCCTCCAATTAAAATGGATTAATCATGAAAACAATTATCATCGTATCCCAAGCTATAATTGTTAGTTAAGGCTTCGCTTCGATCTTTATTTTCAGGAATGTCCAAAAACGGGTGTTAATACGAATCTAGGCAGAGTCCCGACTAAATAAAACGTGTACGTCTTTGGTCTGAATCAACTGGAAGAATTTCAAATCGAATTGATAGATAATCATATAATGAGCTTACATAATGACTTAAGATGTGTAATTGATTTTTTTATCTTAAAAAAAGTCATTTTGTTGATTTTATTCAGGAAATATTGAATAATGTAGTGCGAATTATCCGAAAAAAAACAGATATCTGTTAAAAATATGTTGCTGCTTGCGGAGTGAATGATGTACGATGCAATAATTCAAAATTAATGCAGATATTGCCTGTGTTTAGCAAAGTTAGATGGAGCAATTAAGTAAAAAAGATGATGTTTATTGGATAGGACAACTTATAGCTGGCAACAACAAAGCGTTGAGCTATTTTTATGGTCTCTATTATTCTTCATTATGCTACTTCGCGATTCGTTTAATACAGGATGAAGCCCAGGCTAAAGATATTGTATCTGAAAGTTTCGTCAAGGTGTGGGAAAAACACAGTGATTTTGTTACTGCAGAAAACATTAAAGCTTTTTTGTATATCCGGTGCCGCAATGAATGCCTGAATTACCTCAGGTCATTAAAAAGAAGAATTGCTTCACAACAGTATTATTTTGAACAGTTCAATTTAAACGAAGATATTATCCTTCATGAAATTATTCAGGCAGAATTTCTTGAAATTTTGGATGAAGAAATATCCCTGCTGCCTCAGAAATGCGGAGAAGTATTTAAACTCTTGTATTATGAAGGAAAAAAAACAGATGAGGTTGCACAGCACCTTGGCATCTCGGTAAAAACGGTACGCAGTCACAAAGCTAATGCGATCGAAATTCTTAAAACCGCCTTTCTTAAAAAGGGGATTTCAGAGGCATTCTACCTTACTTTTCTATTCTTAATTCACCGTACTTAAAAATATATAAAATACTTTTGGGCGTTTGGCATACCGGCGGTGTTTCTATATAAATTGGCGCAGACTATTTTTAGTCTTAAGATAAAACACAATCCAGATGCTTGAAAAAGAATTCCATATTTCCAGGTTAATTGCCAGGCACTTTAGAGGTCAGTTGACGCCTGATGAGGAACGGGAGCTAAATGTTTGGCTGAACTCGTCAGAAAATAACAGGAACTATTTTGAAGGGTTGAAAAATGAGAAGAATATACCCGAGGAACTAAAGCAATATGAGCGCATAAAAAATACGACTAAAGACGAGGTTTGGAGGATGACCCTTTTAAAATTAGGCGCATCATTTGAAAATCCAAACTGGCAGTCTCGAAGTAAAGTTGGTTCAGCAAAAATTTTTACATCCAGATGGATTGCCATTGCCGCCGCCATAATTCTTGTTGTTGGTACAATCGTCACTCTCCGGCAAGTTCTAAATCCTGATGTGGAGAACAGTAGGGATAAATTTGTTAAACACGATATCGCTGCGGGAAGTAATAAAGCATATATCACGCTTTCCAACGGAAAGATAATACAACTCAGTGGTGCAAAAACGGGTGTCATCATAAATGCTGCCAAATTGCAATATACTGATGGAACAGCCATCTCTGTAGAGGACAGTAAGTTCAGTACGATAACCACTCCCCGGGGAGGCCAATATCAGATTATCCTAAGTGATGGTACAGTGGTTTATATGAATGCGGAGTCCTCTATACAGTATCCAACTGTCTTCAATGGCGCTAACCGCACGATTATTCTAAATGGCGAAGCTTACTTTGAAGTCGCTAAAGATAAAAAACATCCTTTCATTGTGAAGAGCAAGGGGCAGGAAGTTCAGGTGTTGGGTACACACTTCAACCTGAACTGTTACAATGATGAGCCAGTGACTAAAACCACATTGCTTGAAGGTAAGGTCGTTTTATCACAGGCTGACAGTACTTCAGGGTTGAATAGTAAAGTAATACTACAACCGGGCGAGCAGGGCATATTATCGGGAACAAAAATACAAGTTAATAAGGCGGATATAGAAAATGCTGTAGCCTGGAAAAATGGTGATTTCATTTTTAATGGTGATGATTTAAAATCTGTAATGCGGCAGCTTGCACGCTGGTACAATGTTGACGTGACCTACCAGGGCAACCTATCCAACATAGGCTTTGTAAGTACCATTTCAAGACGTAAAAAATTATCAGAAGTATTAAAAGCACTGGAAGCCACTCAAGGGGTCTATTTTAAAATTGAGGGAAGGAGGATTTTAGTTATGCCTTAACATATACAAATTAAGGTAAGCTGAAAAAAGACCGGAAGCGTTTCGCACCGCCCCGGTCTGAAAAGTCAGGCTTACATCAATAAAAATGCTTCGAAACATCTTATCAGCTAACCGACAAACAAATGTATAAATTTTATGATACAATTGGGCATGGCCTGACCAGCCTTGCCCGTAATTCCGTAAGCGAGAGCATGCGGTGGCCATTTCCCGAACATCAACTAAAAAAGTGGCTAATGAGGACTTATATAACAATTGCACTATTATGTGCGGCTTTTTTACAAATTTCTTTAGCAGCAAGATCGCAAAGTGTTACTTTGTCGAAAAAAAATGCTCCAATTGCAGAGGTGTTCAAAGAGATCAGAAGGCAAACTGGCTACGACTTTGTTATTACAAATGCATTGATCCAACAAGCAAGGCCTGTAACCATTCAAGCCAACGCTGAAGATCTACAGGAAGTACTTATCAAGTGTTTTGCAGATCAGCCGTTCACCTATGCTGTTCAGGATAAAATGATCATTATTAAGCCCAAAACATCTTCCTTCCTGGACCGGGTTATTGCCACATTTAAGAATATCGACGTTCGCGGGCAAGTGTTAAGTCCTGATGGAGCCCCGTTAATTGGAGCTTCAATAACGCTCAAAGGCACCACCAGAACAGTAATTTCATTAAAGGATGGAACATTTATCTTTTCAAATATTGATGAAAATTCCACTTTAATGATTAGCTATCTCGGGTATACCACACAAGAGGTGAAAATTAAGAAAGACCAGCCTTCCATGGTCATTATCATGCAACTGGCCGAAAATAAGATGAGTGATGTTATCATTACTGGTACTGGTATAAACCGTAAAAAGGATAGTTTTACTGGGGCGGCGGTTACTTTTACAGGCCTTGAGCTTAAAGCTGTCGGCAACAGAAATGTATTGGAAAGCCTCCGGAGCCTCGATCCATCATTTATCAAAGTAGAGAATAATCTGCAAGGCTCTAATCCCAATAGTATGCCTACATTCGAGATCATGGGGCAGACTACTATTAACACCAATACACTCAACGACCAGTTTAGCCAGGACCCCAACCAGCCACTGTTTATACTGGATGGTTTTGAAACCACTTTACAGATTATTAATGATCTCGATATGAACCGCGTGTCGGCGATTACCATTCTGAAAGATGCGGCTTCCACTGCATTGTATGGAGCCAAAGCAGCAAATGGGGTAGTAGTGGTAGAAACAAAACGCCCGGTTCCCGGCAAACTACAGATCTCCTACAATGCAGATATGACTGTTGAAATGCCTGACCTGAGCAGCTATAATCTGATGGATGCCGCGGAAAAGCTGGAATATGAGCGTCTGCAAGGTATGCTTTATCAAACCGGTCCGGGTAATGAATGGGCTGACATGGCTAAATACAATTCCCGCCTGGCGGAAGTACAGCGCGGTGTAAACACTTACTGGCTCAATGAGCCGGTACGCACTGGCCTTTCGCACCGCCATTCATTGCAGTTCTCCGGCGGCAACAACGATCTGCTGTTCAATGCCTCTGCTTCCTATGGAAAGCAGCTGGGTGTAATGAAAGGCTCCGGCAGGGAAACATGGGGTGGTAATGTGGGTATTACCTACCGCAAAGGCAAACTGAACCTGAACAATACGCTTTCTTTAACAGGGTCTAAAGCTGATGAATCTCCGTATGGTTCTTTTTCTGCTTTCGCAAAAGCAATCCCTTACTATAGAAAGCAATTGCCTGATGGTACTATCCCCAAATACCTGGACCCGGAGTATGATCCAAGTGCAGTGAACCCTCTGTATAATGTATCCCAATTGAGTATCGACCAGACAAAGGATTTTACATTTTTCAATAACCTGGACGCTATCTATACGCTATCCAGCAAATTCCGCCTGCAAGGTGGGCTGCAGCTCACGAAAGGAAACAGTAACAGCGTACAGTTTATCCCTCCGGAAAATACACGTTTCGATGGTGTGGAGCTGACACAGAAAGGGAACTATACGAATACCCATGTAGATAACAATGGCTACCGCGCAAATCTGATGCTCAACTATGGTGAGACAATCGGTAAAAGCCAGTTCAGCGCTGCTATCCGTGGCGATATCGCTGAAACGAACAGGCAGCTGTCTGGATATTCTGCAGTAGGTTTTCCATATGGCACAAATGGCAACCCGGTGTACGCCTATGGCTACACACCCGATGGTACACCTGCCGCAAGTACCAGCAAAATCAGGAGCGCAGGCGTTCTTGCCAGCTTTAGCTATGCGTGGGACCAGCGTTTTCTGTTCGACGCAGTATACCGTCTGGATGGTGCCAGTGTTTTTGGTACTGATCACACATTCAAACCTTTTGTATCTGGTGGTATCGGTTGGAATTTTCACCAGGAACCATTCCTGAGGAATTCTAATACTATAAATCTGCTGAAAATAAGAGCCAATGCAGGATATACAGGTAACGAGAATCTCGGCCAGTTTAGCTCCGTATCTACTCTAAGTTTCCAGACAGGCAACAATAATACATTTGGCCAGGGCATCACGCTTGCTTCACTGGGCAATCCTACGCTGGACTGGCAACGTACGCTGCAGTTGAGTTATGGTATTGATTTTGGCTTCTTTAAAAACAGAATCAGTGGCTATGTAGAATATTTCGACAAGAAAACAGATCCACTTGCAGTAGGGACTGAAGGTACGCTGCCTTCTTCAACTGGTACAGGTTCCAGTTACGTGATGAACGTAGGCTATCTCAGTACTAAAGGCTGGAATTTCAATATCCGCGTACAGCCAGTGAATATTCCTGCTCAACGCATTATATGGTCGGTTGGCGTGATGGGCAGTAGTTATACAAGCACGTATGGCGGACTGTCGGATAAACTAGCCAAGCTCAACGAGGAGCAGACGGCAAGCAAGGGCATGATCAGATTTATGGATGGATATAGTCCGGATGACATTTGGGCGGTTGTTTCTCATGGGGTAGATCCGGCAACAGGAAAAGAGTTGTTCCAGAAAAAAGATGGTACGCTGAGCTTTTACTATAGTACAGACGATATTGTAAAAGTGGGCAACTCGCGTCCGCGGCTTGAGGGCGGTATCAATACCACATTTACCTTGCATGATTTCACATTTGGTGCTGTTGCACGATATCGCCTTGGTGGAGATGTGTTCAACAACGCACTGTACAACAAGGTAGAGAATGTAGGGATCCTACATGAGAATGTTGATAAGCGCGCACTTTACGACCGTTGGAAGCAACCTGGAGATATTTCGCAATTCACCAGTATCAGCAGCACCAGCGCAAATCTTTCTTCGCGCTTTGTGCAGGAAGACAATCACCTGATCGGCGAATCTTTCAGTCTGAACTGGCGCAGTTATGCAGCCTGGATCCGTGATCTTAAGCTGCAGTCGATTTCAGTGACGTTATACGTGAATGATATCTTCCGCATTGAAAAGATCAAATCGGAAAGAGGGATCGATTATCCCTATGCCAGAACAGGCAGCCTCAGCATAAATATTTCATTCTAAAAATTACTTCCATGAACAGGAAACATATCATCATATTATTTCTCTCAGGATTACTACTCACTGTAGCGGGGTGTAAGAAATACCTGCAGATACAACCCGAGGGAGCCTACACGGAAACGCAGGTTTTTGCTAACGAGAATGCTGCGCAGCAAATGTTGAATGGACTTTACATCAGCATGTCAGGCAATAGCCTTTATGGTTCAGCACTTACGCAGACCATCGTGGAGATGCTGGCACAGCGTTACAATGTAGTCACCACAGGTGCTGTTTCCCCATATACGAGCTACCAGCAGTATCAATATAACGAAGCACTGGCACTGGCGAAATTCGAAGAGATATGGAAGAGCGCGTACAGCACTATACTGACGGCTAATATATTCCTTGACAAAATAGATATATCTGTACAGAACCATGTGATCACACAGGAAAACTGCAACATGATGAAAGGTGAAGCGCTGGCCGTCAGGGCTATGCTGCATTTCGACATGCTGCGCATCTTTGCACCAGTATACAGTCTTGGTGCTGACCAGTCCGCCATACCATACAATACAATGGCAGACGGGAAGGCGCAACCGATCCTTAGTTCTATACAGGTAGTGGGTAAAGTGCTGGAAGACCTAAATGCTGCTGAAATCCTTCTGGCGAATGATCCCGTCATCAAGAACGGGGTAGTAGCAGGGGCGGATTTCTACACAGGCAGCCGCAACCAGCGCCTGAACTATTACGCCATAAAAGCATTGAAAGCCCGCGTGTATCTTTGGGCAGGCAGAAAAACAGAAGCCCATGATGCTGCGCTTGCTGCATTGAATGAAGGGGAGAAGTGGTTTCCCTGGCTCGCCTATACGGCTATCATAGGAACCAGTTTACCAGACAGGGTATTTTCGACGGAGGTGATGTTCGCTGTATACAACCATAACCTGTATACCAATTATGCAAATTATTTTAGTCCGGTGTTGCTGGATGACGCTATTCTTACAGCGGAGCCAACAAATCTCAAAAACACGTTCGAGAATAACGAAAATGATTACCGATATACAACTACCTGGCTCCTTACAACTAAAACCTATCGTACTTTCTATAAGTATGAAGATGTGTCAAGGTCCCTGCCCTGCAGATTTTTGCAGCCATTGATCCGTAAGTCGGAGTTATACTACATTCTTGCTGAAACCGAAACAGATCCGGATAATGCACGTGCCTACCTGAATACGGTGAGGAACAAAAGGGGACTGCCATCGCTGACTGCAGACGCTTTGTTGCCAACGGAGATCATGAAGGAATACAGGAAAGAGTTCTATGGCGAAGGTCAGCTGTTCTTTTATTACAAGCGCACAAATACTGCGACTATTCCTGATGCAATCAACAATACAGCGAGAAAGCCTGTATACATTGTGCCGTTGCCTCTGTCTGAAACCACTCCCCGCTAACGCAAATACCCGAAAATTATGAAACGATTACTATATATCAGCATCATTCTTATAGCCGCGGCCTGCAAACGGGAACCGCTTGTAACTTATGATGTAAAAGATAACATCTACTTCAATAACGAAATAAGCTCCGGCACTTACCAGGATAGCTTAGACTTTACATTTGCATACAGCGACGCAGCGGTTAAGGAAATGACAATTAATATACCATTGGGCGTAACGGGTGCCCCTGCTGCTGCAGACCGTTACTATAAGCTGGTGGTAGACCCAACATCTACTGCCGTGGCCAGTACCCACTTTGAGTTGCCGGAATTGGTATTTCGCGCGGGCAGAGTTAGGGATACCTTGCATGTGCTGCTCAAACGTATTCCAGACCAGGTTTCGGGTATAAAAAAGCTGATCCTTCACCTTCAGCCTAATGAGCAGTTTAATACTGATATTTTATACAGGATAATGAATAACGGCACTCCCGATACCTCAAGCATGCTTACGTTTTCGATATCAACATCAGACATACTTTCTGCGGGCCCCTATTGGACAGATTACTACGCGCGCTATTTTGGTACGTTCAGTTTAAAGAAAGTGAGGCTGATCCATGATCTGCTGGGCATGCCCCTGGATTTCTGGGCCACTTCCTCGCCCGCACCGGATAAACGTTCCACAGCAGTTTACTACGCTTCTGTTATGGGCCGCTACCTGGCTGATGAAGCGAAGAAAGGCAATATTATCCTGGATGAAGACGGAACACCCATGAAGATGGCGCCAGCGTATCCGTAGTCTAATTTTTAATTCTAAATCACAAATTGTATGAAAAATATACGATCTCTTTTTATACTGATCGCCTTGTGCTTTGCTTTTAGTGGCTGTTACAAGGATAAAGGCAATTATGACTATAAGCCAGTTAACGAACTTACATTTTCGAATTTTGATAGCGAAAATGGATATAGAGTTGATTTTGGGCAACTGCTCACTGTATCTCCACAGTTAAAAGGCACCCTTGACCCTGATGGCACCAAAAATGCCTACACTTATGTGTGGTCTATAGAGATTAACGGCAAAGATTCTGTGATCTCCGCAGAAAAAGTACTGAATGTAAAATTGGAAGTACCGCCGGGCAACTATACCCTGAAGCTTATTGTGAAAGACGATGCAAGTGGGGTACAGTACCCTATCAAAACGCAACTCCTGGTAACCACCAAGGTTTTTGAAGGATACATGGTGTTGAATGAAGTGAATGGAAAGTCGCGGTTGGATATGATCACTTATTACCGTACAGACAACATTTTTGAGCAGCATACAGACGTGCTTGCCGAAATGAGTTCCGATTTACCCTTGCAGGGAAAACCGGTGCAGGTATACTGTATGGAGACAGAATATTTTGCCAGAACACCACAGACGTACCGCATCTACATAGTTACAGAAACAGGTGCTTATAAAATAGATCCGGAAACTTTTGGCTATACTGATATGAATAATTTCCGGTATGAACTTACCGGCCAGGTACCTGCGGACTTTAAGCCTAAAGGCATTATAGGCATTCTTCAGAACAACTATATGCCGATAACGTACCTGACGGAGGGTAGCGATATCTACTTGCGTACGAATGGGATCCCTACATTTCCATATGCACCTATTAACGTTTATGCCGGTGAAGGACAGCCATTTAAGGCTTTCCCGCAAATAGCGGCTTATACGGATAAGGCGGTGATCTATAACATGGATAAACGTACGTTTACCTCTTCACCTTTCACTGGCAGGAATGCTACAGATATGCCGCCCAGTGCAGGCTTTCCTGTCGGCAAAGATATGGTGTATATGGAAGGCCAAGCTACAGGTAACAGCTATGCCGTGCTCAAAGACCCCGGTACAGCTAATTACTACCTCATGAAATTCCAGCCCAGCTGGCCGTATCTTTACTTTAATGATGCCATGAATGCAAAGGACATAGATAAAGCGGAGCACTTTGCGGTAAGCCCCGACCTGGGCTATCTCTTCTATAGCGTTGGAGGTAAATTATATGAATATGACAATTTTTTGAAAACCAGCTTTTTAATGCTGGATAAAGGTAGCTCCCAAATCACGCATATTTCCTTTCAGAGATTCTTTAACAGATCAGTTTTTGCTAAATACACGGCATGGGGCAAACTACTTACAGTAGGAACCTACAACCCTGCAGGCAATGAAGGCAGCAATGGCACACTGGAGCTGTACACCGTGCCGCCGGTAAATGCAGCCCTGCAGCTCACAAACTCATGGACCGGACTGGGTAAAATTACCAGTGTTTCCTACAGAGAGAGAAATTAAAAATTTAAATAAAGACATACAATGGATAAACCAATCGTTACAATTGAAGGCTTGTCGCACAAATATTCCAGTAACTGGGCTATCCGCGATATCAACATGGAAATTAGCTCTACCGGTATTGTGGGATTGCTAGGCTCCAATGGGGCAGGCAAGTCTACTACTATGAACATCCTGTGCGGAGCACTGAACCAGACAGAAGGCCAGGTATATATTAACTGCATTAACATGCGTGAACATCCGGAAGAAGCAAAAAAGCAGATCGGCTTTCTTCCGCAAAACCCGCCATTATATATGGACCTCACCGTAGATGAATACCTTCACTATTGTGCCGGGTTAAGGCTAATGGGCAGAGACGAAATGAAACCAGCCATTAAAGAAGCTAAAGAACGCTGTGGGATAGATCACTACAGTTCCCGCCTGATCAGTAACCTCTCCGGAGGTTACCGTCAGCGGGTAGGTATTGCACAGGCTATTGTGCACAAACCAAGGCTTGTGGTGCTGGATGAACCTACCAATGGCCTGGATCCCAACCAGATCATTGAAGTAAGGGCATTGATTAAGGACATTGCGCAGGAAAGAGCGGTGATCTTTTCTTCTCACATTTTATCCGAAGTACAGATACTTTGCAAAGAGATCAAGATGATCGAATCCGGCAGGATCGTATTCGCAGATTCAATGGACGCTTTCAACAATTACGTAGAGCCGCACAGCATGCTGGTGCATATGGAAAATCCACCTTCCGAGCTGGACTTACAAAAAATAGAGGGTGTTACCAATGTAGATTTTCTCACAGAGCGACAGCTACGGATTTACTTTAATGGCGACCAGGATGTTACGGAACATGTGATAGCTGCCAGCATTCAGAACGGTTGGCGCTTACGGGAGATCAGTCTTGATAAAACTGCACTGGATGAAATATTTAAACAACTATCTTCTAAACAAAGCAACTGATCTTCTAATAAACAGCATTCTATCAGAAGCTGAATAATCAAAAAAACAAATGAATACAATTTTCAGAGTGGCTAAAACAGAGCTACGCATTCTTTTCTACTCGCCCATTGCCTGGTTCCTGATGATCGTGTTCCTGATCCAGTGCGGAATGTCGTACGTGGGATTATTAAACAACACTGCCAAGGTACAGGAGCTTGGAGGTATTGGCGCTTTATACCTGAACAACATCACCGCCCGTATATTTTTGGGTAGGTCAGGGCTTTTTGGCTATGTAATGCAGAACCTTTATCTCTACATCCCCCTGCTTACTATGAGCCTCATCAGCCGGGAAACTGGTAGTGGTACCATCAAGCTGTTATATTCTTCACCCATTAAGGTGCGCGAAATAGTGCTCGGTAAATACCTGGCTATGATGGTCTACTGTCTGATCCTGGTAGCGATTGTGAGTATTTTCATTATTTCCGGACTGTTCCATATCCAGCATGTCGAAACAGGTATGCTAATGACATCTATATTGGGCTTCTACCTGCTGCTATGCGCCTATGCGGCTATTGGCCTGTTTATGTCCACGCTCAGCACTTACCAGGTGATCTCGGCGATCTGCACGTTCATTATGATAGGGATTCTCAGCTATATTGGCGAGCTCTGGCAACGCATTGCATTTGTACGTGAGCTTACCTACTTCTTATCCATCAATGGCCGCGCGCAGAAGATGCTGATGGGGATGGTCACAACGAAAGATATTGTGTACTTCATAGTTATCGTGTATATATTCCTCGGCTTCAGTATTTACAAGCTGAAAGATGGTATGGAGTCCAAAGCCTGGGGAATAAAAGCGATGCGTTATGTAGCGGTATTAGCATCTGCACTACTAATAGGATATATATCTTCCATTCCTGCTTTTATTGGTTATTATGATGCTACATTCAATAAAACAAATACGCTTACCCCTCGCTTACAGCGTATTATGAAAGATATGAAGGGTGAGCCGCTGGAAGTAACGGGATATGCGAACCTGGTAGACGGTAAGTATTACGTTGCTGGCCCGGATACCTATAATGAAAATCTCGGACGCTGGGAAGCTTACATGCGCTTCAAAGAAAACATCAACATAAAAACGGTCTGCTATTATGATAGTGCGCTCAGCAACCCTTATCTTTTCAAGACCTATCCCGGGAAAAACCTGAAACAGATTGCAGATCAGTTCGCTAAGATGTATGATATGGAACTGAGCAGTTATCTCACACCTCAGGAAATACACAAGGTGATAGATCTCAGGCCGGAATCCAACCGATACGTGATGCAGCTGAAATGGAAAGGTGAAAAGGCCTGGCTCCGCGTATTCGACGATATGCAGGTATGGCCAAGTGAAACTGAGGTCGCCGTAGTATTGAAACGATTACAAAAAGCAAAGCTGCCTAAAGTAGCTTTTGTAACCGGAGATCTTGAACGTGATATCTATAAGATGTCGTCGCGCGATTACACGATGCTGACTAACCTGCCTACCTTCCGTTATTCGCTGGTGAACCAGGGGTTTGATGTGCAGTCGGTTTCGCTGGATTCACAAGAAATTCCGGCAGACATTGCCGTGCTGGTACTGGCCGATCCCAAGTTGGATCTGTCTGCGAACGCCAAATCAAAACTGGCGCAGTATATCAGCAAAGGCGGAAACCTGCTGATCGCAGGAGAGCCCGGCAGGCAGACAATAATAAACCCTTTACTGAGTGCATTGGGTGTACAGATGACATCCGGTTTGCTGGTACAGGAGACTAAAAATGATTCGCCTAGCGCTGTAATGCAGGAGATCACGCCATTCGCAGGTACATTTTATAAGCCGTTGGGCGGAGCTGTGAAAAATAACACGCGAGTGTCAACGCCCGGTGCAGCAGGACTTACCTGGTCTGATAGCAGTGCTTTTACTATTCGGCCTTTACTCAAGACACTGCCAAAGATTAGCTGGAACAGGATGAAGCCATTTGATCCGGAAATGATGGTTAGCGCGCGTGTAGATACTACGGATGTGCCTAAAAAGGATATAATTGCGCGCCCTGTCAACGGCCGTGATCCGAGAAAGCTGGGTATAATTACTTTTTCTCCTGCAGATGGAGACGTAAAAGGGCCAATTACTACTGCCGTCAGCCTTGTCAGAAATATAAATAACAAAGAACAACGGATTATCGTTTCTGGCGATGCGGATTTGATAGGCAATGCAGAGTTGAGTAATACGAGTACCGCGAATTTCTACTTCAGTACCGGCATTTTCTGCTGGCTGGGTGGTGGCGAGTATCCAATAGATACCTCCAGACCTGAAGCACAAGATAAAAAATTGAATGTCAGCATTAAACAGATAGCGGTGCTGAAAATTATTTATGTATGGGTTCTACCCGCAATCCTGGTATTATGCGGAAGTATATTATTGATCAGGCGCAAAAGAAAATAAGGATATGTTATTTACAACAGACCAGCAAACGCTGGATGACCTGAATATATTTGGTAAACACGGGAGTGATTCCGTGTACCAAATATTTAATTGTTGCCGTACCCGTTGTAGGGCAGCAATTTTAGAAGAAATGTTCCGTTACCCTTTATCGGAGGAGAAAGCGATTAATCAGCGCAGCGGCATTATTCGGTATTTTGCTTCAGTAGAGGTGATGTTTCCTTTTGAAAGCTCGGATTTTGATGCTATAGAGCCCTATTTGAACAGCAGGGATGAGCGTACTAAGCTGTCGGGCCAGGAGCAATCTTTGGTCAGGAAGCTAAGCAATCTGGTAGCGCTGGACGCAGAAACTTTATCCATCCATAACGGCATCACGGCGCTGATTGAATTGCTCAAAAAATTGCATGTGTTTGTTGTGGCGCTTGAGGTGCCAGAGGGACATCCTTATCTTTCGGACAAGAATGCTATCCTGCGTTTGCTGGAAGATCCTGCATTTGCTATTATATTTAAGCCCTTAGAAACAGGCAAACTATCTGCCACAGAAATGGCGGCATATGATGTGCTTTTCCGTTTTGGGCATCAGGGGGTGATCCAGAAACTGCTGCGGTATATCTATGCGTTAGATGTCTATTTTACTGCTGCCAGGGTTGCTTCGGAACGTCATTTTGCATTTCCTAAAGCACTGCCTCAGGACCAGCATATGGTGAATTTAACAGGCTTGTACCATGCGCAGGTTAAAAATGCCGTTGCAAATTCTATCGAGATCAACCCGAAAAGCAATGTAATCTTTTTAACGGGTGCAAATATGGCGGGAAAATCGACCTTTATGAAAGCGCTGAGCATAGCCGTATACCTGGCGCATATGGGCTTTCCGGTTGCCGCTGCAAAAATGGAGTTTTCTGTGCTGGATGGTATTTATACCACCATAAACCTGCCGGATGATCTCGGCATGGGCGCCAGTCATTTTTACGCAGAAGTATTGCGGGCGAAAAAGGTGGCTAATGAATTACGGTCTAAAAACCTGTTTGTCGTATTTGACGAATTGTTCCGGGGCACCAACGTCAAGGATGCCGGGGAAGCTACAATTGCGTTTACGGAAGCATTTGCCCGTAAAGTAAACAGTGTTTTCGTAATTTCTACGCACATTATTGAGGCTGGCGATGTGCTTAAAGAGCGTTGTGACAATATCAATTTTGTATACCTGCCTACGCTTATGGATGGTACAAATCCTGTATATACCTATAAACTGAAGCAGGGCATAACCGAAGACCGGCACGGGATGATCATCATTAATAATGAAGGGATACTTGAATTGCTGGACAAGGGGATAACTGCTGAAGCACAGGCCGCTAAGAAGAACCAAAAACGGGAAAGATTTATTGCAGATAAACAAACGGTAAAGGATTTAAACTTGTTGGGAAAGTACAATGCGAATTCGATATTCAGCCTTTTTAATCAGGTAGTGACAGCAGGCGGAGAACGATTGCTGCAGGAAATGTTTCACCAGCCTTTATTAGATGAGGAACAGATCAATATCCGCAGCAGCCTTTTTAAGTACTTTGGAGAACTGAATTTGGTTTTTCCTTTTAAAAAGGAACGATTTTCTCAGGCAGAAAATTACCTCGGCATGGGGACAGCCCGCATTCGGCCGTCGGCAACCATAGGTATTCTTGTGAAAAAAATGCAAGCATCCTTTTTGATGGACGACCAGTTTGAAGGGATTTATAGCGGCCTTCTTGCTACAATTGAAGTGTTGAACCTTTGCGTTGATTTTATCGGTAAACTGGAAGAACAGGATACGGTTACTAGCCCTTATACCCAGCAACTGCAGCAATTACATAGTCTGTTTGCCGACCCGCGTATGCAATGGATTAAAGCAGAAAAGAATATGCAGGACATACCGCTGATGAAAGTCGCCCGCTATGACTACCTGTTAAAGCATACCCTTAGGGATGAGATAGAAGTTTTGCTGGAGCTTATTTATCAACTGGATGTGTACATTTCAGTGAGTACAACTGGAAAAAAAAGAGGTTTTACTTATGCCGAAGCTGTGCCAGTGGAGAAAAACCTGATGCTTGCCGAAGCATTGTGGCATCCAGCTTTGATTAAAGGCGTAGCTAATCCAGTGTCTTTTGGCGATGATAAAAACATGATTTTTTTAACAGGGGCGAACATGGCTGGTAAATCCACCTTTATGAAAGCTTTTGGCATTGCGGTTTACCTGGCCCATATGGGTTTTCCTGTTGCTGCGAGGAGTATGCAGTTTTCGGTCAGGGATGGTTTGTACTCATCTATTAATGTTCCTGACGATTTAAATATGGGTTATAGTCACTTTTATGCTGAAGTATTAAGAGTTAAAAAAGTGGCAGAAGAAGTTGGCGCAGGAAAAAACCTTGTGGTCTTATTTGATGAATTGTTTAAAGGCACCAATGTAAAAGATGCTTATGACGGTACACTAGCCGTTACAGCGGCATTTTCGGAATATAGAAACTGCTTTTATATTGTTTCCACGCACATCATAGAGGTGGGCGAGGCGCTGCAACACGGTACAGATAATTTGCAGTTCGCCTATCTTCCAACCATTATGGATGGCAATACGCCAAAATATACTTATAAGATAGAACAAGGGATTACAACCGATCGCCAGGGTATGATGATTATCGAGAATGAAGGTATCCTTGATATGCTTACCCACAAAAAATGATCAAAATATAAGATTATGAGCATCTGGTCTGGCTTATCAAACAGTATAAGCGTTTTCATTGCCAGAATAGTGCTTAAGAATGGTAAAATGCAGATACCCATATAAATAATCCTTTTTGTATTATAAACCCTGCTATCAGCAGACAGATTTCCTCAGTTAGCAAACATCTGAAAGCAATAATCCAACGACATTTGTTTTAATAAGAGAAACAAACAAAATGAAAAATGTATTAATTACAGGAGCCAATAAAAGTATTGGGTTTGAAACAGCACGACAGCTACTACAAAAAGGTTATTATGTTTATTTAGGATGTCGTGATTTAAAGAAAGGTCAGGAAGCAGTCGATAAGCTTTATGCTGAAGGCTTGGAAGAAGTGGAAGCCGTACAGATTGATATCACCGATCAACAATCGGTAGCTGCTGCACGTATTCAAATTGGTAATAGAACAGAAGTATTGGACGCGCTGGTCAACAATGCCGGGATGAGCGGTGGAATGCCCCAAACACCGTTGACTGCGAATCTGGAGGTCATGAACACGGTCTTTAATACCAACCTATATGGTGCGGTGAGAGTTACCCAGGCTTTTATCGGCTTATTAGAAAAGTCGGCACAGCCTAGAATTGTTAATGTATCCTCCGGCATGGCTTCACTCACCTTAAGCAGCGACCCTAACTTTAAATATCATCAGTTTAAAGGTGGAATTTACGGGCCATCAAAGGCAGCACTGAATATGTACACCATTGCGCTGGCTTACGAATTGCGTGATAAACCATTTAAAGTAAATGCTGTTGATCCGGGTTTTACGGCTACGGATTTCAATAACCACCGTGGCTCTGGCAGCGTTAATGAAGCGGCTGCACGCATTGTGAAATATATTTTATTGGGTGAAGATGGCCCAACAGGAAAGTTTTTCAGCGAGGAAATGAATCCAGAAACGGGTGAAATTCCCTGGTAAAGAATTAATTATGACCGATAATGTTGATATTGCCGGTCATAATTATAAATTGTGAAAATGCAAAAGGAAGCTAATACCCCATATAAATTTGAATCGTTATCTGCCGTGTACCAGGCGCTAGGCCTACCAAAGCCCCAGCACCCACTAATTAGTTTGGTAAATAATATCAGTAACCAGATAAACTTTAGCAGGCTTCCCAGTTCAAATATTCTGAACTTTTTAAAATATCATACAGGACCAACCTGACCGGGAAAGTAAAATATGGCCAGGGGTATTATGATTTTGATGAAGGCGGCTTATTATTTGCTGCCCCGGGCCAGCTTATGGGCAGTGCTGATTATGAAGGAGACCATTCCGGGTATTCACTGCTTATCCAGCCCGATTTCTTGCAAATCTAAAATGACATTAATCTGAAACGTTTGTTTTATATATAGTTTACGTTTGTGCAGCAAATATGGAGAAATATGCCTGTTGTTTATTTGTAATAGACTTTATTTGCTCTAATTGTAAAACGAATATTTTAGAATAAGCTAAATAGTATGAGAGACTTGAAAAGCTCCCCACAAGGGAAATTGTTGATTTACGGAGCAACCGGATACACTGGTATGTTGATTATTCATGAAGCAGCCCGTAGAGGGATTGACTTCGAAATTGCCGGTAGAAATGAAGAGAAGTTAGCAGTCCTGGCTGCTGAATTGAATGTACCTTACCATGTATTTCCTGTTGGTGATATAGAAGGTTGGAAAGCAAGTCTGAAAGGTAAAACTGCTTTACTGAATATAGCTGGTCCCTTTAGTGAAACTGCTGAGCAGGCAATGGAGGCTGCTATTCAATTTAAAGTGCATTATTTCGATATTACTGCGGAAGTTGATATTTATCGTCTTGCAGAATCCAAAGATGCCGCAGCCAAAGCAGCAGGCATTATGCTGTTGTCTGGAGCAGGATTGTTTGCTACCTATGATCCATTGGTTTTACATACCGCTAAGCGGGTAAAAAATCCGGTTGCCTTTAGAGCAGCTTTTAAATATTCAGGAGGCTTCACACCCGGTTCTGTCGCCAGCAGCTCTAATATTATTAATGCAGGATTATTAGTCAGAAAAAATGGGGAAATAAAAAAATTAAATGAAGCTCCGTCTGCTGCTTTTGATTTAGGTGACGGCCCTGAGGATTTTTCTCTGATGCCATTGGGTGGGGTCGTACTCAGTTTTAAGTCGACCGGTATCCCGGATATTGAAGAATACTTTAAAATGGCGCTTCAGGCAGAAAGCACCGAAGGCGGCAATATGAAATTTGAAGAAGGGCACCACAAAACAGGGCTTAAATCAGAACGAAGTAAGATTTTGGTGGAAGTCACAGGTGAAGACGGAACAGTCGTTCGTTCGATGGCAGATACGCCAGATGGTTATATGCCCACTGTTACCTCAGCAGTTGAAGTTGTTAATCGTGCCCTGAACGGATCTTACAAGATCGGATTTCAGTCCCCTGCTTCTGCATATGGTGCAGAGTTGGTGACCTCATTACTTGATGTTAATATTACTGATTTTTAATACAATGGTATTGCCGGCGCTTTGGCTGGCAATACCATTGTTGTTTTTGGTGAAAACAGGCAATACTATTGCTGTTTCTTGTGAAAAATTAAACCATTAAAGAAGGGTAGCTCCACCATCAATGATATGATCAGAACCAGTGATAAATGACGCCTCATCACTGGATAGGAAGGCGACTAGCTGTCCTATTTCTTCTGGCTTTCCAATGCGGCCGATAGGAGTTAAGCTGGTAAGGTAGTCTGTCATGCCACTTAAGGTCTCACTATCCATTCCCATTTTACTGAATAATTCGGTATCTATAGCACCCGGACTAATAGAATTTACCCTGATTTTTCTTGATGCCAGTTCCAGTGCAGCTGTTTTTACTAAAGAATTAACCGCTGCTTTGCTTGCGCTGTAAACACTTAAACCGGGACTTACTGTAGAAGCGAGGACAGACGAAAGGACAACAACAGATGCTCCATCATTAAGATGGGGAATGAATTTGCTTAAAGTAAAGAAAACTCCCCTATAGTTGATGTTATTGATTTTGTAAAAGTTCTCTGGTGTTTCCAGTTCAATTGAAGATGTCCCTGATATTCCAGCATTGATATATAGGATATCAATCTTTCCAAATTTTTCAGTCACTTCAGTTACAAGGTTATCGATATCTTCAAGTTTTGCCTGGTCTGATAAAATAGCAGTGACTCCCAATTCTTTAGCGGCTTTGTCAATCGCATCTTGTCTTCTTCCGGTAATAATAACAGTAGCGCCCATTTCATTAAGAACATTAGCTGTTCCGTATCCCATGCCGCTATTTCCGCCGGTAATGACGGCTATCTTGTTTTCGAATTTTTTCATGGAGTATAAATTTGTTTTTATTAGTAGTTTTTCAATTTTGTTTTTCAGTAGTGCATGAGTTCACCATGGTTCGGTTTAAAGGCTTGCATAATATTTATTTTCATTTTATTGTGGATAAATTATGCGTCAAATGTAAATAAAGTTAACTTTACTTTTGATATGGGTTTCCTCAAGTAAAGTGGGTTCCCTTAGGATAATGTGGAAATGGAGAAAAATATTACAGTAGAAAATGTGCAGGGTGATTGTTCCAAAACACTTTTCGCAATACAGGATACACTTGATCTGATCAGCGGTAAATGGAAGATCAAAGTAATCAGCGTTCTGCTCTATGGTAAAAAGAATTTTACAGATTTACAGCGACAGATTGACGGTCTGGGTGCTAAGATGCTCTCCAAAGAGTTACAGGATCTGGAGATTAACGGGCTTATTACCCGGACTGTAAATGTAACAAAGCCGATTACGGTAACCTACGAGCTGACCGACTATGGTCACACGTTAAAATCAGTGATTATAGAACTTGCTGAATGGGGAACAAAGCATCGGCACAAGATCACAGGCCGATAAATTCCGTGTTTGCAACTCTATGGCCTAGCCTAGATCTGCATACATTTATCTGTTTTTTTAATCTATCGTTCTAATATTGGAGCCAGGATTGATGACGGGATTTTAGAGGACAATCAAGTTATTTATCATACCGGGCTACGTTTGTTTAATATGGTCTTAAAAAGCATTTCTGCTTTTATTCGCTTTAGATCAAGAAGGACTATTTTTAAATCAACAATAAGTGCATTGAGCAGCAATACGTTGTTATCGTCGGAGTTTAACAATCTGTAACAATCTGGTTCTGCCAATTCAAATTGCTTTGTGAGCACTCGCGGTATCTTGTAACTCTGAGCCGTCAACACACAGGCGTAAGTATACAAGGATTTTATAGACTCAACCAGTAAACGCTCATAGTAAAGTACCAATTTCTTGTAGCTTTTTGAGCGTTTACTGATCAGACAATAAGGCTTATACCTTTCCGATTCTAAAATAATTGCATCATTCAGCAAGTCGTCAGTCTCATCTATTCCAAACCTTTTCGTCAATTCAAGTTTGTAATCAATAAGCTTTATTATGGACCAATAACAATTGGTAACATATAAATCGCCTGTGGTTAAGAAATACTCAAGATCATTCATAGGAGCATCATCTGGATCATAAAACTCTTTAGCATATATCTTCATAGATCGCCTGAATGTAAGAATGTAGGCATATTCATAAATGTCTGAGTGCAAATCAGTCACTAAATTGCCTAATCCTCTGATGCAAAGATTTAAATCGAATATGTCATTCCTTGAATTTTTCATGCCAATTTCTATTTTTCTTAACGTGATAAATGATTAGAATGTTATATTATAATTGAAATCATTTGGTTAAATAAAGGTGTATTTAATTTCTTTAAAAACAAAGTGTTTTTGTTTTGCCATTTTTGGTGGCTGGCAAGGAACAAAACCGGTGATTCGTTATGCAGTGACGCGTCAGCTGGAACAAAAAGAAAATCCCGGACAGGGAGCTGGCACTTATGTGGATAGGAGAATGAACAATTGTTATATCCCAAACTTACAGCCAATGCGCTGGTCATTGCTGATAATATAGATAAATCCCAAACACATGACTTGGTAAACCTTATCCGTTCTTCAGTTGAGTTTAAGTCGGTCAGTCTATTTGAAGGCCGAATGCTGGCTGCTTACCGGTGTGTTTAAGTCTTTAAATATGAGATCCTTCGAATTTCTTTAGATTTGTGACGATAAACATTAAATTGGACAAGCGACACAATATTACAGTTATCAGAGATTTAAGGCCTTCCTTTTATAGTTGAGTTCGAGAATACAGCCGCGGTAACTGGTCACTTTTGGATTCTCAGTCGTAGGACCAGAAGTGATAGCAGAACTGTCTGTCGCCAGGTAAATTTTTGTACCGTCCGCTGATACGGTAACATCCCGGTAGCGTGCCCTGGAGGGCACATATTCAAAAACATGCGGATTGACTTTGCCATCCTGATTAATTTTAAGCCGCAGGAGCTTCCCGGTTTTCAATGAGGTTACCAGTAGTGATTGTTGCCAACCAGGAATTGCAGCAGATCGATATATTGCGATGCCTGATGGGGCATAAGAAAGCCAACTGGTCTTCTCGCCGAGCTGGATTTTTGTGAAAAGACGAGAAAGGGTTTTCTTGTCGGTTGGATATAAGCTCATCACCGGCTCTTTGAAGCCTGGGCCAATGGAGTCTGCATTTCTATTTTCATTGCTGATCAGGGGGTAGCTGGTGTGCCATTTTCCTGGATACTTCTTTTCATCTGAAACAGCGGCGGCAAGACCGCTGTAATTTCCGTCAGCATAGCCAATAATCAGCGGATGCCCATAGTTACTGCCTTTTTCAATCAGATTGATTTCGTCATCAGAATAAGGCCCATGTTCAGATGAATACAGTTTCTCTTTGCCATTGATAATTGTAAAGGCAAGGCCTTGGGGGTTGCGATGGCCAATTGTCCATACGGCACTATTACCGTCAATTGGATTGTCCCCTGGTATCCAATTATTAAGCTTCCCTGGTTCCAGTTCAAATCTTAGGATTTTGCCCTCATAACTATTTGCCTGTTGTGCTCTGTTTGTCCGCCCGCCATTAGCGAACTGGCCTGAACCCTGGTCACCTACGCCGTAAAATAAATAAGGCTTTCCATCTACTTGTGCAATTAGCATGCGCCCCCCATTGTGATCGTTACTGGCCGGAATGGTGTCACATATGACCCTTGCAGAATCCAGTTGATTTTGACTTGATTCATAACGATACCTTGTTAGTTTTAACAGAAACTGGTTCCCTTGCAGGTGCCTGTACACATAAGAAAGATAGACGTATGGTTTGCCATTAAGAAAATCCGGATGAAGTGCAAGTCCCATAAGTCCCCCTTGCGGCGTTAATAGTCCGGCTTTCTTTAGTTGATCGAAAGCCGGGAATTCCCGGGCATGGTTCAGATCCAATATAATATTGCGCTGACCTGTATGCAAATCTAGTTTAAGCACCCGATACCCCTTAGATTCGGTTACCCAGAGGTTACCATCAGGGCCATACACTACAGACCAGGGGTCGCTTAGTCCAGAAGCTACTATGCGGGTTTCAAATTCAATATCTTCCTTTTTAACCGGGATAAACGAAGTACAGATTAGTAATAGTAAGATCAAGGAGGAGTAGATGTAATTTTTCATGTATCAATGGTCAGTTTAATTAAGCGCTCTGCATTTTGTGTCGCAAAACCGTTTATATCATTATTGAAATAGATGTAGGCCCGTTCGATATGCTTCATCATTTGTATCTTATTCAAAATCGATGTAAGTTCCATTTTAGAGTAACCTGAAGCATATAGCTGATCATAACCATGCATTCTATAATAAAGATGGCTGGTATTTTCTATTACATCGGTAGGGAAATCGGGATGGCTCATTCCGCAATAAGCAATCTGATGTCTGCCCAGTTTTTCGATCGCATCTGTATTCCACCAGCTCCTATGCCTAAACTCTGCTACATTTTCAAATGAAGGGTCAACGCTGTCGATAATTCGCTGAAGGTGATCTTCTGTAAAAGAAAAGTTTGGAGGGAACTGAAAAAGTACGCCACCTAATTTTTCTTGTAAGCCATCCTGCAACAGTCCATAAAAGTCGCTGACCATGCCAGAGGCATTGTTTAGTTTTTTGAAATGAGTAATTGACCTTGGTACTTTGACTGAGAATATGAAGCCATCTGGCGATTGCCTGTACCATTCCTGGAGTGTTGAAAGCTTGGGAAAACGGTAGAATGTAGCATTGAGTTCTAAGGTTGCAAAATGTTCGCAATAGAATCCAAACCATTTCCTGGCAGGAAGGTTCTCCGGATAAAATTCGCCCCTCCAGTGTTTATAATGAAATCCTGAACAGCCAATAATGTATTTCATGTTGTCTGATAACTATACTTAAAACATATGGTGCATTGCTCAAATGGATCCCGCAACCGTGGGTATAACATGATGTCCATTATAAAAGTTTTCGTAAGTTACTGTTGGTATGCAGTTAAGATTCTGGAGGTTCGAAGAGCGTATTTTGTCCCAGTCCGGGTGTAATCTCCTGAAAAGGGTATTTGCCTTTAATATGCCTGTTAAACCAAACTCCTTTTGCTATTGTAGCCCGCATTTTCTTATAAATATCCTCTGGTACATTCAGGTAATTATATACCCTGCCAGAATGGTATCGCACAGTCAGGGTGTGGGTGGCGCTGTCATAATTAAAAGCTGCTATTACGGCTGAAGGCATGATTTAGTATTTCTTTAAAGTTGCATATAAATGGTCATTGTAGTATATATCGGCTAAAAAAATTGTTCCGGATAAAACAAAAACTATTCGGTCTGGGCAATGTTAGGATAGCTGATAAATATGATTATGGAAGAGAACGATTTTAGCCTTTGGAATGAAGAAAATATTCCGGATCCGGACGAGATCAGGGAACGTTACGAACTCGAAAGTGATAGTGACACACTTGAACCATTCGTGGATGAAATGGAGCATCGCGAAATCAATGCAGGTGATCCTGCAGAATTAGTTAAATGGGCGCAGAATTTCCAGATTACTGTTGAGGAGTTAAAGGCAGCAATTGTGATCAACGGCAATTCGGTTAAGGAGATCAAGAAGTATTTGAGCGTCTGAGAACAAGGCCGGGCGCCGGGCCTATGTTCTGATTTACATAGGTATTAATCCTGTAGTTATCAAACAAAAGCCCGGGAAATTGATCCAGGGCTTTTGAAGATGCATGAGTAAAATAAATGCATTATTTTATGCCATAGTCACTCCACTGAGCTACGCCTTTAGGATCTGCTTTTTTTACTTCGGCACTTTTTTCTTTGCTCAATTTTATATTCTGTTCTTCGGTTTTCTCCAGTTCATTTTCTGTTTTGCTGTCCGATACTGTTAAGCCTTCTGTTTCTTTTACATAACTGATCGGATCTGCAATATATTTCCACTCTTTTCCAAAATCAGGCATCTCGCCTTCATTCCATGGTGCTTTAACACTCTTCTCTGGTGAAAAATTAAAATATTGTTGCGTGAAACGAGGATCCGCCTGCAATACTCCTGGAGGGAAGTTAGGCTGGATAGTTTCCAGCGCTGCTTCGAACATTTTATAATGGGCTACTTCTCTTGTCATTAGAAATGAAAGTGTATCCTTTACGTAAGGGTCGTCGGTGAATTTCATTAAGTGTTCATAGACCAGCTTAGCGCGTGACTCCGACGCGAGGTTACTTCGTAAATCCACTGTTAAGTCTCCATTTGAATGGATGTAAGATGCACACCATGGAATGCCCTGGCTATTTCTTAACGTTGGCCCGCCGCCCGTAATAATCGGGAACTGAGGGTTTGCTGATAAAGCTGCATGGATGATAGATTCTTTAGTCGCCTTTCCTTCCATTACCTGCATGATCTCACTTTGGTCAGCAGCATCTTTAAGCTCCCCATTAACACCTTTAAGTAGCATCTGGATCGTTGCGCCAACGATTTCCAGGTGGGAAAACTCTTCCGTTGCGATATCCATAAGCATATCATATTTGTCGGGATGGGGCAGCTTTGCGCCAAAGGCCTGGGTGAAATACTGCATGGCAGCTGCGAGCTCGCCATTTTCGCCGCCAAATTGCTCCAATAAAATATTGGCAAAGGCTGGATCAGGTTTTGATACCCGGGCATTGAATTGTAAGTCTTTTGAGTGATGGAACATAATAGTTGTTTTAAATGATAGATAACGCTCTAACCGCCAGGTGTTGACTAAGTTTGGATATAATGCTATCAATAATGATTATAAGAGAGAGCTACATTATTGATGGATCGGTTATAAACAATAGAATTATCTAAACTCTTCAAAATGGCTTGAAAAGTGTGTGAACATTTCTTGTTGAAAGCTGTTCTTTAGTATATACTATCTTGATTATGGAAGTTAAATCATTAATTGCACAGCATATAATTGAGGCGCATGAAGGCGGAAACTGGACAGGAAACTCGATTCGGGAAGTACTAAAAGATGTATCAATCGCTGTGGCTACAGCGCAAACCACGGCTTCGGTTAATACCATTGCCAGCCTTTTACATCATCTGACCTATTGGAACAATGTAATGATCATGCGGATCTCAGGCGTCGCTATTGAAATTCCTGAGATAAACGGATTTGATGTTCCACAAATCAGTACAGAAGAAGAATGGACCAAATTGCAGGCAGATAACCTGAAATCTGCTCATGATCTGGCATCTGCAATATCAGTCTTTGAAAAACATGATTTAAACGAACCCATTCTGCCTGGATATTCTTCCGCCTACAAGAGTTTTCATGGTTGTATCGAACACATTTACTACCATCTTGGACAAATCACGATAATTAAACAACTTGCTACTCTCTCCTAATTGAATGAAGAACGAAATTGCTGTGGCGAAAGGTTAGTCTTTGATTTGAACATTTTACTGAAGGATTGACTGTGTTCAAAACCTAACCCATAGGCAATTTCGCCAACAGAGAGATTTGTTGTAGAAAGCTTCTGCTTTGCTTTTTCTATTATCTTTTTTTGTATATGATGTTGAGTACTTGATCCTGTTAGTTCCTTTAAGAGTCTGCTTAGATAACCGGGAGAAATATTCAATTCCTGCGTTAAATATTGAACAGTCGGAAGCCCCTTGACGGGTAGATTTCCATCGTCAAAATATCGGGCGAGAATGTCCTCCATCCGTTCAAGTATTTGGTGGTTGGTTATTCTCCTTGTGATAAACTGTCTCTGATAAAATCTTTCAGAATAGTTGAGCAGCGTTTCGATCTGTGAAATGATGATGTTCTGGCTGAATTTATCAATGTTAGAACGCTGCTCCTGCCTGATATTCTGAATGATGCCATCGAGGATAGCCTCTTCGGTATCTGACAGAAACAAAGCTTCATTCACCGAATAGTCAAAGAATTCATATTGTTTAATATTTTTTGCCAGGACCGTATTCCAGAAAAAATCGGGATGGACCAGCAACATCCATCCCGATTTTTTTTCCTGTTCCACCTGTTGCACTTCAATACTAAAAACCTGGCCCGGTGATATGAAAAACATTAGGCCTTCGTCAAAGTCATATTGCTGTTGGCCGTATTTCACCTTGGCACCCAGATTTCTTTTGAGTGCTATAGAGTAGAAATCAAATACCCAATTCACGTTGTTGTTTTCCGGCGCCAATCTTACGGCGGCATAATCTACCACGCTGATCAGCGGATGTTGCGGTGGAGGCAAACCTCTGGACCGATGAAATTCGATCAACGATTTTAACTTGCGTACTTCTTTCATTCACCTACAATTTTAATTAAAGATAACAATTTACGGAAACTACCATGGCACTTCGCTATCATCACGGAAAAATTTCCCTGTTGGGCCGTCAGCATTGATTGTAGCCAGTTTCACAATAGGCTTTGCACCTTGCGCGGCCGTCTTGAAGCCGGCAAATCCATTGAGATCTGTGGCTGTATAGCCAGGAGTAACGCTATTGATCCTGAATTTTGTGTTTTTAAATTCATGAGCCAGTGCAATGGTAAATGCATTCAGTGCGGTTTTAGTCGACCCATAAATAGGATACAAATCCCAGTTGGAGTTACGCTCTTCACCGGTCTGCATGGTTAAGGAACCCAGTTCACTGGAAACATTTACAATTACCGGTTGGATAGCCTTCTTCAAAAGTGGCATCATTTCCTGCGTGGTCTGGATTGCTCCAAAAACATTAGTGTTAAATAATTCTTTCACAACCGACATATCACACTGTGAAATGTTCTGGGGCTGCGTACCTGCGGTACCTGCGTTATTGATCAATATGTCCAGCATTTCAATTTTTGATGAAAGTGCTGATGCTGCCTCCTGAACGGAATTCAGATCGGAGACATCGATTTTCAAAGCTTCTACATTCGAAATACCCAATTCTTTCAAACTATTCACTGCTTCCAGGCCTTTCTGAAGATCACGACATCCTAAAAAAATAAAGTAACCCATCTCAGCCATCTGTTTGGCAACTTCATAGCCGATGCCCTTGTTTGCACCGGTAACTAATACATTTTTCATTTTGTTTTTAATTACATTAACTTATACGTTGCGGCAGCCTAAGCATTGTAAGCTTTGGCGAATTCCCGGGCATAATCGCTCATCTTTATCTTACCAAATACTGACGGTTTGTGCTGCTGATAATCTTCAAATAGTTTTCCGGTATGCATAGCGGCATTCATTTCAACCAGGCCGGTTGCCTGATCTGTTGCCATACCGATCGAAACCAGTCTGGCTTGTTGTTGCTCATCAGGAATGACTTCCCACTTTAAATCCGGCTTTCCTATGGCTGCGCCCAATATTGAAGCCGTTTCATTACAGGTCAGTTCATCACTTACCACGTAGCGGAACTTCCTTCCCTGCCCACCAGTCTCTAGTTCTTCCGCTATCGCGTCAGCCACGTCAACAGGTGAAACCCAGGCGATAACGTCATCTCCACCATAATTGGCAGTAATCTTTCCGGCATGTTTGATCCCAGGTATAAAGCTCTGAAGATTGTAATATATCGCCAGGGCACGGATATGTGTCAACGATATGCTGGAAGGCAATTCACTTAATATTTGTTCAACCAAGTGATGAAAGTGGAGCATCCCGTTACCTTTATTTGTGTGCGCTCCTATACTGCTTAAATGTACCACGTGCTGCACTCCTGAGTTCAGAATTGCTTTCACGAAGTTGCGGCCTAACTTTCCATAGTAAACTTCGGTATCCAGCTCTTTATCGAAGAAGTCTACCGGTGGCTCCATCAAATAAACAGCATCGGCACCTGAAAATGCAGTGGTAAGAAATGCTACATCTTCCACAGTTCCTATTGCCGCTTTAGCACCAAGTGCTTTAATAGTTGATTCCTTTGCCGGATCTGTACTAATGACTGTAACTACATGTCCTTTTAAAATCAGATCTTTTGTCAATGGGTTACCGATGTTTCCCAGCGAACCTGTGAGTGTTATTTTCATTGCTTATCTTTTTTGTTGATACAAATCTATAGCTAAACAATGTTACGGCTGTATCCCAATCTTCCTTTGTTGTAATTAGAAATGACCTGCATTTTATCATGGCTTACCTATGCCGTCAAAGTTTTAGAGGGATGGCGGTTTTTTTTGTGCACAAGCCAGATAACTGGATAAAACATATATAGATAAGTAAGGTGACGATATCGGTAGTAAGACCCTATTTCCAAAAGGTAATAAGTTCAATCATTAACTCAGCGCTTCCAGCTTATTTCTATGGTCTGATCTCCCTTTACTTCATATGCAATATGGCCATCTTTTACAGGTTGACCTTTGATTGGTTCCTTATCGCCTCGGTAACTTACCTCAAAATCCGGTAGTTTACCCGATCCTTTTTTCACCAGCATTAATCTGCAGGTTAAACCTTCATCTCCCAGAACTTTCAAAGTAACCTGCTTTTTTTTTCCAGTTTTAAAGTCAGCCGTAGGATAATCAACATACACATAGAAATCCTCTTTATGTATATGGAAATAATGTCTTGGCAGAATCCCAAAGGCATTGCCTGCACCATATACTTCTTGTCCCACAGAACCTGATTTTTCCCATCCATCATGCAGATCTTCCAATGCGATCCATAGATTTTTGTTTACTTCTCCTACTTTTGCTTCATCTTCAAGCATTTCATCAGGGAGCATTGTAGGATAGTAATATGCTGCACGGTTAACAAGGAACCGGATATATTCCGCAATCAGCAATTTTACCGAAGGCAAAATATTTACACCCTTACTATGCTTCAAATAGTCGTGCAATGCGCAAAATACTTCCTGCTCTTCATAAACAGCTGTATAAGGTGCGTCATTTAATGGAAACAAGGCAAAAAACGTAGGAAGATTTTTTCCATAGCCATAATTGCAGTCCCATAACTGCACATTCTTGAATATACTGGCAAGGCACATATAACTTAGGTCGAGATACAGTTCATTCTTCGTGATCTTATAGAGACGAAGCAGTGCTCCGGAGGAGAATGCCGTATTGTTAGCCTGGTAAAAGATTTCAAAACCATAACCTGCCAGTGTTTTAGCAGCGCGCTCCGCTTCCTTCAAAAACCGGTCTTCACCTGTAATTTCCCAAGCCTGGATCATGATATGTGCATAGAGTCCAGCAACATCCTTTTCGCCACCCTTACCTTCAGCTGTCTCTTTTTTGACCACTTCCAGTGTATCCATTTTATAGAATACAGGCCATTTATATTTGAAATGTTTCGCCACTTTAATGGCATAATCTATAGAACCAAGAAACAATTCTTTTGCAATCTTATCACCTTTTAAAGCTAATCTCGATAAATTGAGCAAGGGGTGGTGGAGATACCAGGAATCCATTACCTTAGGTACTTTCTGTTCCTCTTCACCTTTAAGCTTTCCCTCAGCAGCAGGTAACCATCTCATGATTGTTCCCAGATCTTTATCGTAAAATTCCGGCAGGCCCTTCCTGATTGTTTTCATGATCTTAAGTTCTGCTCCGCCCCATTCCACATAATCCACCAGCGGCAGTAATACCGCTAACTGCACCATAATCTCAGGAGGAGTTTCATGATCGCTCACATACGCGTTAAAATATTCATTATCACCCACCTGTGAAGTACAACCTGCGTTTTCTAACAAGTCCTTCAATCCGCTGTCTAAAATATCTGGCCATGGTTGATAGGCAGTTTCTGGTTTAGGCAACAATAAATACACTCTGGCTAACAGATCAAGATATTGGCGCATCATGGCCGCCTCATCTGCCGGAACCTGCGCATCAAAAGCTACAAATGCGTCATTAATACATACTTCCCGATCAGCTTGCAGCGATTTATCCGTGCAGGGCGGAAGTGCAAAACCCATTTCCGGCCAGTTTCCTCCAACTGTATTCCCCGCCGAAGTTTCCGTTTGCTGGCAATAAGCTGCCAGAGCCGTCAGGTTCTGTAAATATAATACTGAACCAGATTTTGGTTTGGTCATACTCATATAGAGCATACCTGAGCGGGTTCCTACCTGGCTAGCATGGATCTTACCGAAGATGTTCTCAGCATTTCCACTTTTGCCAGTCGCGATAATATCTCTTGGCCAATAGGGGATGGTCAAATCTTTTGCTGGCTTTAATACAGTGTTGTAATGAAGCACCGGATACGTGTTATCATTGATCATCCCGATACCAACTGTAAACGTACCTATCTTGCTGCTTAACACTATTTCACAGCCACTATCAGAAGTAGTGAGCTGACCAACGTTTAAGCTTGCTCCGGCGGAGTAGACAGCACGGAAAGCCATTGTCCCGCCTTTAGGCAGGAGGACTGAAATCCAGAGTGAGTCGTTAGTACAATAGACGGTAAAATTAAAGTCCCGGATCTTTCTGCAAACCAATGCTTCTGGCTCATCTGCCAATTCAAAATTTGCGGAAACTGCCCAGGGTGATAATCCATTCATAATACAGTAATTAGTGGTTCGGAATTTTACAATAACTAATGAATGGCAGTCTTTGTTTTAACATTATTCCACTGGGTTGTATTACCTTTAACTAAAGCCAGCCAGATAAATGATTTAACTGAAGAGCATGGCGGCTACCTATTATTAAAATGTTACTGAATCTTTGAATCGCTTACCCATGATCTATTATTGAATTAAGTATTTGCAATTTTAATCACGTGTGTTACGACCTCAGCTTGTTCAACTGCCCGACGAAATTGTGCAGTACTCTGAAAAGTTAGCGCAGATAAGGTGCGCGATTCATAAGTTACTGAAAAGAGGTTAGTTTCAAATGGCCACGGAAACACAATAAGGCGCTCCCCGCGGCTATGCATGTCATAAATTTTTCCATCAGGGCCATTGCTGATTTCTATTTTTCGCTGTTCTGGTTGTACAAGCCCCTGACAAATCAGCAAAGAGAAGGCGTCACAGAATTCGAGGAGCGCGTAACTACGATCTACTTCTCTTTTTGAGGTGTGGGCAAATTTAGTCCAGGATTTTTCTTTTGTTATCAAGTTTGAGATAAACTTCTGTGCCTTCGGGTCTTTCCCGTGTACAAATTGAATGTGTCTGGATATCAGCAAGGCAATGTACGCACTTTTAGTCTCCGCCATCGCAATCAGACGTTCTCCGTAGGAAAGCTCAAAGTCCGTATTTTTAAAATTTACAGGCCCTCCCTGATCATTTAATAGGTTGTCGTTTTCAAATTCATTGTAAACATCATCATGCTCGGCTGTTGCAATCAGTGTTTCTATCCATCGTGAGGGTTGTTTGTCTTTCTTCCAGTGTGCACAAATCTGCGCCGCAAGCAAGCCATGAGAACGTTGAGTAATGATCTGCCATCCGGATTCAGTATAGTTTACAATCATAGTAAATTAATTGCCAGTCATTCATGGAACACTGCAGCAATGATCTTGTTTGCTATATTTTTTTTGAATTGCAAAGTTGGTGACAACTAGTATGCTGTCACCAATGAAGAATAAACTTTTTTGACTGGATGATATTAGCCTATTTATCTAAATGTGAAATACATCACTTATGAAAGCAGCCGTATTTTCAGATTTTAATTTCAAAATTATGCCACCGGCAAGGCTCCGCCGTCAATTAGATAATTTGCTCCTGTAAGATAAGCTGCTCCTGGTGATACCAGAAAATGAACCAGCGTTGCCACCTCTTCAGGTTCTGACATTCTACCCATCGGTATGCCGCCAACCTGACTAAGTAATTGCTGCATACCTTCTTCTACAGAGAGACCAACGGAAGCAGCAAAATCTTCAACAATCTTTTCCATTGCAGGTGTTCTCGTTGCTCCCGGCGATACGGTGAGTACACGGATTCCTTTGCTTGCCAATTCATTGGATAATGCCTTACTGTAACTGTTCAATGCGGCTTTGGAAACTGCATATGCCATATTGAGATGCCATAAAGACTGTTTACCAGCGACAGAAGAGATATGAATGATTACACCATTTTTTCGATTGAGCATTAATGGTAATAATAGTCTGTCCAACCGGATGGCTGCTAACAGATTCAACTGCAATTCGTGTTCCCAATCCTGGTCAGTTAAGGTGCTAAATCCCCCAACTGGAGCAGTAAGTCCACCGACGTTGTTAATCAGGATGTTTAACGCACCAAATTTGTCATTGATTTCTTGTGCAAGTTTATTTACCTCATCAGGCTGTGTTACATCTGCCGGGATGAAATGATGCCCTTGATTAATTTGATCAGGCCGATTTCTGGCAGTGACAATGACTTTAGCGCCTGCCTTTTCCAGCTGGTCTGCAATTGCTTTTCCAATCCCTTTTGTTCCTCCTGTTACCAGGGCTATTTTTCCTGTAAGATCTTTGTAATTTTGAATGTTATCCATTTTTGTATTTCTATATATGCGATTAATAGGAGCAAAGGTGGCGCATAAACAATACCCAATGGTAACGAAAATCAAAGCCGTTGTTACAAAAATCAAATAATCCTGAATTGGGTAGGGCTGATTTGGGTATGTTTTTTAAAGAAGTTGTTAAAATGTGTTTTTTCTTTAAATCCCAAATCAAAAGCAATTTCAGAAACTGCTTTTGTAGTATGTTTTAACAATATCTTTGCCTCTAACAAAATCCTTTCGTGGATAATTACTGAAGTTGGTTTATGCAGGACTTCCTGTGACACTTTATTGAGATGGTTTACATGTATGGAAAGATATTCAGCGAAGTCGGACGAAGAACGCAGGCGAAGAGGGACACCCATATCTGCTATCGGAAATTGTTGTTCAAGAAGTTCCAGAAATTGTGTGGCGATTTTGACAGAAGCACTTGAGAAATTTCTCTGGCAGCTTTTTATAGGCTGTGTTTTTGTGGCAAGATGCAAGAGTTCATAAACTAAAACACGCATCCTATCATATTTGAAAAGATAGTTAGAAGTCCAATCAGCATACATATCTGCAAACAACCGCTCTACATTTTGTGCTTGATCATCAGTAAGTTCTATTACCGGTATACCGTTGGATTGAAAAACAGCATATTTACCTGGATCACCAAAGTGATGAAAAAAATTGGGCGAAAAGATACAGAAATAGCCTCTTTGCTCTTCACTGAGATGTTGCCAGCTATAAGGGGCCTGCGGGTTGCCGAACAAAAGCGCTTGTTTTTCGATTTGTATTGTACTATCGGAAAAAGAGACTTCATTTTTGCCGACGATGAAACAGATTTTAAAATACGCCCGGATATTATAAGGTGCCGGTTTGGTGCCACAGTCATTTACCGCATCAAATTTAAACACATTAAAATGGCCTATTTCATCTTTAAAGTGGGCAGGAATCGAAGTAAACTGCCTGCTATAAAAATCTTCTATAGTTTCTAAACCTATCATTTTACAAAATTACGTAAATCAAATATAAGTTTTGCAGTTATTGCCGTAGTTGCTTATTTAGCCTGTTTTTACTTTTTATCTATTGCCCTGAAGTTTATACTTCTTGGTGTTGCCTATGCAATTTGGGGAGGTTTGGGTATCGTTTTGACCGCTATAATATCTGTAGTGGTTTTTAAAACAAAATTTGACATTCCGGCACTTATTGGTATTCTGCTTATCGTAGCAGGGGTAGTTGTCCTCAATTTCTTCTCCAAAACAAATGCCCATTAGACTCATCTAATTTTCCTGCTATATAATTTAACAGCTGCCAGCGGTCTGGCATTGAGACCCTTCTGGATTAATATGACCTTTTTCTCATAAATTACTAAAGATTCCGACATTTCATCTTGCCGTTTTTTCTCTTGGTACATGAGATGATGATTGTTCATAACACAGTGTAAGGCTTTACAAGCTTTCATTCAAAGATTCAAATATTAGGAATCCGTGGCAAGTGTTGTGACTTGTAGATATCTTACCTAGCCTTTTCGCGTACAAAAATATAATCAATGCTCTTGCCGTTACCTGAAATCACCGCTTTTACATACTTACCGCTACGTTTATAGGTTATCTTTTTTGGGAAGTCATGCGCTCGGTTTTCACATGTAAAGCCATTATTATTTAGTAAAGTTAGCTTAAAGTAGACGGGTTTCTTCTCGCCGGTCAATCTCACCACATAAAAAATATCAATTCCATTTACAATTAATTCCAGGTTCTCAGTAAAAATGACCTCATTTCCTTTAAGGGTAACACCCTTGCCACTTAGCTTTAAATCGGAAACTTTACTCCATGTCTCATAACCGGAATGACCTGCAATTGAATTAGTCCGGATCCATTTTGCCGTCAGCCATTCCAGCTTTTTAAATTTTTGTTTATTACTTTCCTGTGCATTGCTGATCTGTATCAATAAAAGCAAAGAAATAATAAGGAGTAGTTTTTTAGTGCTCATTTTGTTTTTTGTTATCAAAAATAAGTTTGCTTTCCATTATAGTATTGTATAAATCCGACTTAGTATACTATTTGTTCAGGAAGAAGTTAGCCATGTTTTTTTTTCAAAAAAGTAGGATGAAGGATCTTCGCCAGTAAAAGCCTTGAAATTTTGGATGAAATGCGATTGATCGTAATATCCAGATTTATAAACAATTTCTGCCCAACTATTTTTTTTTGATTTAATTAATTTAAAAATATAATTGAACCGGATAATCCGTGCATAGTATTTTGGAGACAGGCCGATATATTTTTTAAACAGGCGTTCCAGCTGCCGTTCGCCAACACCGGCAATTGCTACTATTTCTGCTACAGTAACTATTCCATGTGAATTAAAGATAAGCTCAAGAGGTTCTTTTAAGGGGTTTTCTGAAGCCTTTGGAATAAGTAAAGCAAAATAATCGTCTAGAATTCTTTTTATAAAGTGCACCTGTATATTGCTACCAATGCTGACACATGTTAGTATTTTTTCTTTTAATTGTTTAAATTCTGAATTTGGAAAGGAGTCCAGATCAACAATTTTATCCACGTACTGATCCATGCTGAGGCCAAATAACTGGGTTAATGCTGCAGGTTTCAATTTGACAGCAACAGAACCGGTACTACCCGTATTCTGGAGATAAAAAAAGGTTTTGAGTTGCCCCGCCAGCAAGTTTGGTGATTGCAAATTCCAGTCTCCAATAGTTTTGGATTTGTAAACATCTCTGTAATTGAAAATTATTTCTGTAAACCCATCGGGGATAATCTTCTCAACGATCGGCACTGAATCATCGCTGTACATCATCCAATAACATTCAATAAATTCATCTAAATCAGGATGTGGCGTAATTCTGGTAAAGTCCATTTCATTGGTTTTGAGGGTGTAAGATAGATAATTGATTTTTACTGCGATAACAAGTGTTATCATATCTTTGATTTACACACACATCATTTTTTCCTTATGCCCCACAGTTAATCTAATTTTTTCGTTGTTGGGAATTGTCTTTCCATTATTCGAGCGGGGATTTACTGGATTGAAAGAGTTCAATAATTTGCTTTTGGGTAAGCCAAATAGTTTCATTTTCCAGCCTTACATCAATTACGGTCTCGCCGCTTTCAGTTTCATAAATAATTATCTGATCATTCTGCATTGTTTCTAAGTTTAGTAATTACAAGCAAACTTATATCTGATTCTACATAAGGTGGTTAAGTTTATTTTGGAAAGAATTCTAAAATCCTGCGCTATTTTGCTGTATTAAAGCAATTTGATATGAATCTTGCTTAAAGCGGTTCGACTTTAGTCCGGCTATGGGGACAACCTCTCTCTAAAGCACTTGTAGGTTTTGGTTTTGCCCATTTTGTAATATGCCTCTGTCGCATGAAAAGGAAGATTTTGGTTTAATCTCCGGTGGGGGAGATCCGGAATTATAAAGCTCGAACCACAGGATTTCAAAGATCTTTTCATATTAGGAAGATTCTTAGTAAATAAGCATTTGTGTATCTTTAAACTATGCAGGACTTTTCTCCATTACTCGACTACATTGCACCGGAAATCAGTTTTAATGACGAAGAGAAGGATTTATTTGTTTCAGTACTACAAATCAGAAAAGTGAAACGTAAACAGTTTGTTGAACAGCCAGGTTTTGTTTCTAAATACCGAACATTTGTGATCAATGGCGCATTAAGGGCTTTTTTCATAAGTAAAGACGGACAAGAACATACGATTTCTTTGGCGGTGGATAACGGATTTATAGGTGATGCTGGCAGCTTTCTGTTTCAGGCGCCGGCAACTTTATTTGTTGAAGCTATGGAAGACAGTACACTGATCCAATGGAGTTATGAAAGTGAGCAACTGTTGCTGGAAAAAATCCCCGGGTATACAATGTTAATGATGAAAAAATCGCAAGAAATTGCTGTTATGTGGCAAAGGAGGGTTATATCACATTTAAATCTGTCAGCGGAACAGCGATATCAGGAGTTTGCCCAAAAATATCCTGCATTCCTGCAAAGGTTTCCACTTTATATCATAGCATCCTATTTAGGAATGACAAGAGAATTTCTCTCCAGGATCCGTAATCAAAAGATTAGCTGACAAAGCCAAATAAAAATAGATGAACTGCTTCACTGGCATTTGGTAATCTACTTCACGTTTTCTTTCAGCACATAATCTGAACTTTGATTTGTCTATCAAAAAAGATATAACAAGTAAAATCAAGATAAAAATGAAAGATTACTCAAATGAATTTAAAGGGAAAAAAGCCCTTGTAACAGGTGGCTCACGTGGGATTGGTGCTGCAACTGCACAACGCCTCATTGATGGAGGAGCAACTGTAATAGTTACTGCGCGCTCACGTCATGAGCAAACTCCGGCAGGAGCCACCTTTATTCAAGCTGATATAAGTACACTGGCAGGTGCCAATACAATTTCAGAAGAAACACTAAACATCTTTGGTGGACTCGATATACTGGTAAATAACGTAGGTGCTGCCACCCCAAAGCTTCCGGGCATCGAACAAATTTCTGATGACGAGTGGATAGAATCACTGATAATTAATTTCATGAGTGCAGTACGTGTAACAAGCCCATTATTGCAGGCTCTGCGTGAAAGTGGTTCTGGTGCAATTGTCAATATTTCAGCTGGCGGACTTCTTCCTTTTCATGGTTCCTGGCACACTATGGATCAGCTAAAGCAGCGCTGAACAGCTATACGAAATCCCTGGCAAAGGAACTTGCACCAGCTGGTGTACGGGTAAATCTGGTTACGCCTGGTGCTATTATTACACCTGGAGGTGATGAAGGGCGCGAGCAGCTTACCGCTGCAATGGGTATCTCCACTGAACAGCTTTTTGCAGCCATTCCACAGCGCAGAGCCGGAACGGCAGAAGAAATAGCAGAAACAATTGCTTTTTTAGTTTCCGATAGGGCATCCTACATTACTGGCCACAACCATTTTGTAACTGGGGGCCACGGTGATCTTGCGTAGGCAATAAGGAAGATTAAGCAAAGCAAATGCGTTAAAAAGGTTGATATTCTCTTTGTTGTGCGTGATTTTTCACCTTCATTGATTCGCAGCTTCCGAAAGTTATGTATTATATTGTTTATCGCGCAAAATTATAAATAAGTAATTTATTTTTGAGTTGGGTTAGGAATGACTATAATTGCCAATTGTAAAATATTATACTTACTGCATAGCACCAAGGTGAGCTATTTAATAAGGTGATTCGGATCCCTGGAAGGGAGAATTATACAATTTTTAGGAGTTCAACGATTTAGTAATCGTTATAAATAAGTTAGAAGTAACTGAGGGTTACCGTTGATAATACAATGCTAAATAAAATATTACCATTTAATAATATATATACATTATAATATGCCGTTATCAGATTTGTCAAAACGTGTTGCATTAGGGATTGATATAGGAGGAACCAATACTAAATTTGGAGTTGTAAATCATCGGGGAGAAGTTCTTGAAAAAGGGAAAATAAGAACTGATGAATATGATAAAGTAGAAGATTTCATTAATGCTTTGTCAGAAAAAGTTAATCCGTTAATTGAAAAATACGGGGGCCATAAAAACTTCGACGGAATAGGAGTGGGCATGCCGAATGGAAATTACTACAAAGGGACTGCTGAAAATGCACCCAATCTGCCATGGAAAGGTATCATACCTTTCGCAGATCTGATGAATGCTAAATTCGATTTACACTGTATTGTAACCAATGATGCAAATGCCGCTGCACTTGGCGAAATGCTTTTCGGGGCTGCACGTGGCATGAAAAACTTCATCATGATTACCTTGGGTACAGGTGTTGGAAGCGGGATCATTACCAATGGCAGTTTGGTTTATGGACATGACGGTTTTGCAGGTGAATTGGGCCATACGATAGTAAAACCCGGAGGACGGAAACATTGGAGTACCGGATCTGAAGGAAGCCTGGAATCTTATGCTTCGGCAACAGGTATTGCCATCACAGCAAAGAAAATGAGAGCTGAATTTCCGCAATCTTTACTTAACCTTTACCCTGAATCAGAGATAAATTCCAAAACAGTTCACGAATGTGCGCTCAAGGGAGATCCTATTGCTATTGAGGTATTCCGATATACAGGACAAAAACTTGGAGAAGCTTTAGCCAACTTTGTGATGTTCTCTTCTCCAGAGGCTATACTTTTATTTGGTGGAGTGATTAAGTCGGGCGATTTCATCTTAAAACCGACCAAGCTTCATATGGAAAGAAATCTTTTTCCAATTTTCAGGAATAAAGTGAAGTTAGTTTTTAGTGAACTTGATGAAGCTGATGCGGCAATACTAGGTGCCAGTGCTTTGGTTTGGGAGAAATAAAGATAAACTCTGCCGCAGCAATACGGCAGAGACTACTTTTATTTGATTAAACTTGCATAAGCTTACAGCTTACAAACTGAGATGAAAGCTTATGCAACCTTCATGACTATTAAAAACAAATATATTCTGATGCAACCATCATGATCTTACAGATCACAAACAGAAATGAAAAGATCATGATAGCTTCATAACCTATAAAAATAAATATTTACTGATGAAAAATGTCAGGAGTTAAAATGATGCAACCTACACTACCTCATAGCTATTCCTGGATTAAGCTGAACCAGCAAGTCTGAATTGCTCTAAAAATATTTTCCTGGAAACATTGATGATATGCTGTTCGTAAAAAATCAGCATTTCTTTTTTGTGATCATCTGTAGCAATAGTCTCTGATGATTTATTGAAACAACATTTATGATTAATATAAGTTCTTTCCCTGTTTTTTTTAAACTATAAGTTATTTATTGTGCTGCCCTTCATTAGAGTTGATTTTTGACTAAAACAAAGGGCTATTAGGCTAAATATGTTTTTTAAGTTGTGAAGACATTTGTAACAATAAAAAAACTGAAATATGGATACAATTAAACAAACAAAAACTTCAAAAATTGGTGTTGTTTTTGGCGGAAGTTATGGAATTGGCGAAGCAACAGCAAAGTTGTTGATTGAAGGTGGAACTGAGGTGACTATCGTTGGTCGTAACGCAGAAAGACTCGCGTCAGCCGCTGAGCGTATTGGTGGTAATGTGCAAACCGCGGTGGCCAATGCTTTAGATAGAGATGCAGTATTGAAGGTGTTCGAGGCTACCGGACCAGTAGATACTGTTGTGATATGCGTAGCTGGAGTTATGGCGATAGGGATGTTTAAGGATCTCAATCTTGACCTTCTTAGAACGTCTCTGGAAGAGAAGACGATCGCCCAACTTCAAGTTGCACAGGTAGCTGCACACCACATGAAGGCGAATGGTTCGATTACTTTTGTCACAGCAGGTTCAGCAGGTTCAGCTATTCCTACAGCCGCTGGTCCTGGTGCAGTCAGTGGGGCACTTGAGTCTCTTATTCCTACACTGGCACTTGAGCTTGCTCCAATTCGTGTCAATGCTGTTAGTCCTGGTCTGATTGATACTTCACTTTGGGATTTTATGGCAGATGAAACCAGAAAATCTTTTCTCTCTAATCATGCGGCAAATTTAGCTGTTGGTCGCATTGGCCAGGCTATTGATGTGGCTGAAGTCATTGAACTTGTTACCAGATGTGGCTTCATTACGGGTTCTATCTATCAGGTAGATGGCGGTAGCCATTTAACGACATAGCGTTATGCACTCACCGTGCATATGAAATTTAATAATTATTTTTGAAATATGGTACATGAACTTCCACAAAGAATAAAAACAATCCGTGAGTTCCACGATTTCTACGGCTTGCCCGAACCCGAACATCCACTCATCAGTGTGATCAATCTGGACGGCAATACCCACACAGATAGTTTTAATCTGGTGTTGGATTTTTATTCTATTTCTGCGAAACGTGGATTAAATGCTAAGCTCAAATACGGTCAACAGGAATATAATTACAATGCTGGCATAATGTTCTTTTTTGCACCCAATCAGATTTACGGCAAAGTAGAAATCAATACAGAAGATACATCAAAAGCATCTGGATGGATTTTACTCATTCACCCAGACTTTTTTTGGAATACGCCATTCGCAAAAACAATTAAGCAATACGAGTTTTTTGATTACTCCGTAAATGAAGCATTGTTTCTTTCAGGCAGGGAAGAAAAAATAATCATCGACCTTGCTCAAAACATTCAGCAAGAGTATTCTTGTAACATTGATAAATACAGCAAAAAGATTATCATTTCTTATATTGAAGCGATACTTAACAACGCGGAAAGATTTTATAATCGTCAGTTCATCGTCAGGGAAAAGTCTAATCACCACATTTTAGAAGGCTTAGAAAAATTGCTTGTGGATTATTTCAATAGTCAAGATTTGACAATTAAAGGTTTGCCGACAGTTCAACACATTGCAGCGCAATTAAACGTTTCGCCAAAATATTTAAGTCGCTTACTCAAAACCATAACAGGGCAAAGTACACAGCAATTCATTCACGACAAATTGATAGAAAAAGCAAAAGAAAAATTATCAGTAACAAATCTGACAGTAAGCGAAATTGCTTATGAATTGGGGTTTGAACATCTGCAAAGCTTTTCCAAATTATTCAAAAACAAAACCAATCAAAGCCCAATGGAGTTCAGGGCTGGGTTTAATTGAAAATTCACTTCCATTGCCAACAGGAACGGGCTTTTATTCCTACCCTGAATCGAGGGAGCACTCGAAATCATTGAAGTACCAATGGCCATGTATTAAACGGTGACAGACAGACTATATACTATGGTGCTGCTGCTGAAGGTTGGGCTCCTACTCCAAGTTTTTTGAATTTGTATGTGGAAGACGTGAAGAAGACTTATCAAAAATCAATCGAACTTGGGGCTAAATCAGTGACCGACATTACTGAACTTTGGTTTGGAGAAAAGGTCTGCAGAATTCTGGATCCATTTGGCAACCTTTGGTGGATAAACGAACGCGTTGAAGAAATTGATTTTACTAAATTTGGGGAAATCAGAAAAAGAGCAAATAGTCAGGAAGGCGTAGCAGGTATAGCATATATTCAAAAATCACTTGATGAAGTATTCCACGCCCAGAAAAGCTTTTTCAAAAGATAAATAGTTAGCCGGAATCGAACCCAAAAGTATCTGTAATGCCATTAGAAGTGCTATGGATATCAGTATGAATAATGTGCCTCTAAGGATTTTAGAGGCACATTGTGAACCTGTTGGTCTTCTTTACGCTATCATAATGAGAACGTTAAAAGATGGGATTATAAGATCTATATCTTAACTTTGATTTGGCCAATGATCAACGATTTAGAAAAATATCTGTGTTTACAAGGCAGTTTCAGCAAAAATGACTTATACCGCATCAGTTCCCTAGCTGTTGAAAAAAAACTTAGTCGCAACGAGTTTTTATTACATGACGGAGAAGTTTGCAGGCATAAAATATTTATTGTGAAAGGTCTGCTAAGAACGTTCGGTATGACACAAGACGGGAATGAACATATTTTGAAATTTTCACCAGAAAATACATGGACGCTTGAAAAGGAAAGTTATGACCAGCAGACTCCTGCCCGTGTAAACATTAGTGCCGTAGAACCAAGCGAGGTACTATTGTGGACCAAGCCTGATTTCGAAAGGCTGATTGAAGAACTCCCGCCGCTTAAAAGGTACACAGAGAAATTCACAGCCCAGAATATTTACAGTAGTAGCCAGCGTTTGCTGACTACACTGAGTGCCACGCCGGAAGAAAAATACGAGAATTTTATACAGACCTATCCACAGCTTCTATTACGCTTGCCACTAAAAATGATTGCCGCTTACCTTGGTATATCTCTCAGAACGTTAGATCGTATTCGCCACGCTCAGTTATAATCTTCATGAATCAACGCCAAATGGCGTGTTTTTAAAGGTCAGTGTTACTCAAATTTGTAATCTAAAATTTAAAATTATGCAAGTATTTATAACAGGAGCTACAGGTTTTATAGGTTCCGCTATAGTAAAAGAATTGTTAGCAGGCGGTCATCAGGTACTTGGACTTACACGTTCTGATATGGGTGAAAGATATCTGATTGCTGCCGGCGCAAATGTTCACCGTGGAAGCCTTGATGACCTCGATAGTCTGCGCAGCGGGGCAGCAAAATCTGATGGGGTTATTCATTGCGCTTACAATAACGACTTTTCTAAAATGGAGGAGACCAGCAGGCAGGAAAGCCTGGCAATTGAGGCGATGGGAAATGAACTCGTTGGCTCGCAACGTCCTTTGTTAATTACCTCTGTGGCAGCAATGGGTATCGCCATACCGGGCCGGCCGGGCACAGAAAATCACTTTGACCCTAATCAACAGAACCCCCGGAAAGCCACTGAAATTGCAGGATTGGCCCTTGCGAATCGTGGTGTAAATGTTTCAGTGGTTCGTCTTCCTCAGGTTCATAACACAGTGAGGCAGGGTATTGTTAGCGGATTGATCAATGTGGCTAAAGAAAAGAAGATTTCTGCATACATCGGCGAGGGAACAAACCGGTGGTCCGCAGCACACGTCCTTGATGTTGCGCATCTTTACAGGCTTGTATTGGAAAACCAGGAGGCGGGCAGATACCACGCCGTTGCTGAAGAAGGCATTCGGTTGAGTATTATTGCAGACGCTATTGGTAAACGTTTGGCGATTCCAGTTGTTAGTCTCTCTGTGGAGGAAGCTAAACATCATTTCGGTCCGTTAGCCATGTTTGTTGGCCTGGATATGTCTGCGTCGGGCTGGCAGACACGGGAGCGTCTAGGGTGGAATCCCACAAACCCCGGACTTGTCCAGGATATTTCTAAAACTATCATTTTATAAGCTTACTATAATGGAACATAGAAATTTGAAAACCTTCCCTGTATTGACAACCGAAAGGTTGACTCTCCGACAATTATCAGACAGCGATGTTCAGGAAATATTTCTTCTTCGTTCTGACACTTTGATAAACAAATATCTTGACAGACAGCCAGGTAAAACATTGGAAGACGCATTGGGATTTATTGACAAGATAAAAAACAATAGCCTTTCTTATTGGGCAATTGCACAAAAAGGAAACGATAAACTTGTAGGGACAATTTGTCTTTTTGATATTTCAGAAGAACTGAAAAAATGCGAAATTGGATATGAACTTTTAACTGAATATCAAGGAAAAGGAATTATGAGAGAGGCAGCTAAGAAAATAATTGAATATTCAATTCAAGCACTTGGAGTAAAAACGATTGATGCTTATACACATAAGGGCAACCAAAGTTCAATCCATCTTCTTAAAGAATTGAAATTTATGAGTACGGATAGCGTTGATGAAAAAAATGCAAATCTGATTTTATTCCGGCTAAATAGGAGTAGTAAAATGAATAAGGATTAAAAGAGAGCCCGAACCGCTAACACCGTGTATAAGCTATTGGTAGTCAGTCCTCATTTGGAAAGTCCGCAGTATTTCCGAAGGCGGTTTTTATCTGGAGAGATTCGTGCCGATAGTTTTCGCCCTGATATCTGCCTTACGCTCTTTTCTTATTACAAACTTCTTCTCTTCTAATGTCCGCAGTACCTTTGATACCATTATTTGATTTTCTGAAAATCCCCGTTTTGTATCAATAATCTCTGTTTTTGTATAATTTTAAAACAGCCCGTCACGATAGCTTTGCTGTATCAAATTTTAGAAAATGACAAAGACAATTTTAATTACAGGAGCATCAAGGGGTTTTGGAAAACTTTGGGCAAAAACATTTTTAGAGCGTGGAGACAAGGTAGCTGCAACAGCCAGAAGATTGTCAGATTTGGACGATCTGGTTAGCGAATTCTGTGAATTGGTCATTCCAATACAATTAGATGTGACCAGCAGAAGCGCAACTTTCGAAGCCATAAAACATGCAAATGCTTCATTAGGTAGTATTGATATATTAATTAACAATGCAGGCTTCGGATTATTTGGTGCTATTGAAGAGGCAACTGAAGAAGAAGCAAGACAACAAATTGAAACAAATGTATTTGGTTTGCTTTGGGTAACCCAGGCCATTCTGCCCATCATGAGAAATCAGGGACATGGTCATATCATACAACTTTCGAGTGCTTTAGGTCTTACAGCACTTCCTACCCTGGGGATCTACAGTGTTTCAAAATTCGCAGTAGAGGGATTAAGTGAAGCCCTCGCTATAGAAGTTGCGGGATTTGGTATCAAAGTAACCTTGCTAGAGCCTAATGGTTTTTCTACCGACTGGGCCGGAGCTTCAGCTACTCAAAGCAAACCAATGGAAGAGTATGCAGGTGTGCGCAGTGCTTTCCAAAATAATGCAAAACCAAGCGATTATGGTGATCCGGCAGCAACACCAGCTGCTTTTCTTCGGCTGGTTGACAGCGAAAATCCTCCCTCAAGGTTGTTCCTGGGCAATATGGCTTATCCCTGGATTAAATATGTTTACGAACAGAAACTAGCTACATGGGAAGAATGGAAAGAGATCTCAGCTGCTGCACACGGTGCTTAGACAATTCTCTATAAGTTTAAATTTAACTGACATAATCTACGCCTGAATAGGCGTAGATTTACTCATATTTTTGATGGTAATGAAACATTTTAAGACCGTAAGTGAACTACATCAGGTAAATGGCTTCGCATTGCCTGAAAATCCTCTGATTAGCCTTGTCAAATGTGGTGGCCAATGTTCTGCGGGTACTCATGAATTCACTACAGATTTTTATATGATTGGCTTAAAAAAACTTCAATCAGGCATATTCGGCTATGGTAAAACTAAATATGATCATCAAAGTGGTTCGATGTCTTATGTAAAACCGGGGCACGTTGTTGTATTTCATGATTTGAAATTTGAAGAGGATGACTTCCTCATCTTTTTTCATGAAGACTTTTTAGTTGGTCATACACTTTACCAGGATATCAAAAAATATAGTTTCTTTGATTATGATGTTAATGAGGCTTTGCACTTATCTCCTAAAGAAGAAAAAGTGATGTGGGAGCTCCACGACAAAATTCAGATGGAATATCTGAGTAACCAGGATGAATATAGCCGGGAGATTATGATCGGACATATCGATTCTATTTTAAAGTATTCTCAGCGTTATTATAAAAGACAGTTCCTAAACAGAAAAGAACTGACAGGAAAGACAGTTTCGAAATTTAATCAGCTGCTGGCGAGTTACTCAGAAAGTGGCTCACTGCAGGAAAATGGTTTTCCCTCTGTTAAATTTATGGCTGAGCAGCTCAATATTTCAGCTCACTACCTGAGTGACCTGCTTAAACAGGAAACGGGGAAAACCGCATTAGAACTGATTCACATTTATTTAATTTCCGAAGCCAAAAATATGCTGAAGAGTTCAGGGAATAATATAACTGAGACGGCCTATGCGCTTGGGTTTGATAACCTACCCTATTTTTCACGTTTGTTCAAAAAAGAGACTGGAATAAGCCCCAAACATTTTCAGAACCAAAACTAGAATTAAATATCAGGGAGTAGAAAAAGGAAAAAAATCAGCTAAGCAAGCTGGTCGGGAATAGGAGAAGTATAATGATGGGTATAGCCTAAACGGGTAAGGATTGAGCATAAACTATTATTAAATGGCAATAAAAAGTACGAATAATACGGAACATTATATCTGGGGAGACAACTGTGACGGTTGGCACTTGCTCAAATCTGAATCTCTAAGCATAATTCAGGAAAAGATGCCTCCTCATACCAGTGAAGGACTCCATTTTCACAACAGTGCCCAACAATTTTTCTTTATTTTGAAAGGCACGGCAACATTTGAAATCGAAGGAGAAATTTTTGCAGTAAGTGAAAAAAGTGGCATCCATATTCTCAGTCATCAAAAACATCGGATATTTAACCATACTGATCTGGTATTGGAATTCCTGGTTATTTCCGAGCCAAAAGCTCATGGTGACAGGGTCAATATCCTGATTTAACTTTGCCCCATTTTTTTATGTTTTCTGATTATTTATCTGACGTTTAATAATTTCCTTTTTATGACTTTTGCCCCATTCCTCCATGGGCTTTGCTATTTTATCGATACTTAAACAATAAGGTGTTATCGCATATTCGATCTTTACGGGGTAGTCACTGACGATTGTCCTGCTGATCAGTAAATTTTCTTCCAGGTGTTTCAGTTCTTTAGACAGTACGCGATTGGTAATTTTTGGGATAGAGGTAAGGATATCGTTGAACCGCTTGTTCCCACTATAAATTGAAAGAATAACAGGTATTTTCCATTTACCGCCTATTACAAACATGGTATCCTGTATTGCACTGATTTTTTCGCGGAATCTTTTGTCGTCTGATGGTACCATTTAAGTATCCTTTTGTATACAGGTATCAAATGTATACTTTTATAATTTTACTTTTAAGGCCTTAACAAGTAAAATTTAATTTATGAAAACAGTATTCATTACAGGTGCTTCATCCGGTATAGGTAAAGCAACCGCTAAATTATTTCAGTCGCAGGGATGGCATGTAATTGCAACGATGCGCCATCCCGAAAAGGAAACTGAATTGTCACAACTGGAAAACTTAACGCTTTTGCCGCTGGATATTACTAACATCGAACAGATAAAGTCGGCCGTAGAAAAAGCAACCTCTCTGTTTAACGTTGATGTAGTAGTTAACAATGCAGGATATGGCTTGATGAGTGCTTTAGAGGCATTTACTGATGAGAATATTGTTCGTCAAGTGGAAACAAACTTCCTTGGAACCGTGCGTGTAACCCAAGCATTTATTGCATATTTCAGGGAAGCTAAAAATGGCTTGTTTATCAACGTAACTTCAATAGGCGGGCATACCAGTTTTCCTTTTACCAGTATTTATAACGGTACGAAATGGGCAGTAGAAGGGTGGAGCGAATGTTTATCTATTGAACTGTCCATGTTTAATGTAGGGGTTAAGACGGTTGCGCCCAGTGCTACAAAGACGGAGTTGTTCAGCCACAACACAGACCTAACGCCGCTTCCATTTTACAATGCGGTTGAAAAGAAAATGCTAGGCATGATTAATCCCGATTCCACACCAGAAGAGATCGCAGACGTTATCTATGAAGCTGCAACGGACAATAAAGATTAGTTGCGTTATTTTGCAGGAAAAAAATCAAAGGCTATCTATGACAGACGCCAGGAGATAGGCGCTGAAGCCTCAAGAAAAGAAATCAAAAAAATGTATTTTGACGGACTGAATGCCTGTATAGTAAGATGAAGGAAGCTTGCAGGCACTTTTAATCACTATTGCTAAGGACTTTCAATAGATATATTAGTCTTCTTTGTTTTCATTGATTAGTTTTGACATCGTAGCATTTAATGTTAAAATATTCACATCGGGATGCGAGAAAAACTCCAGATCTGCATTTTCGATAGCTATCAATGCTTTTTGAAGTATTACAGCTCCCGATGGGGTTAAATTAATAGTTTTAGCCCTTGTATCTGTCTTATGCTCTTTTCTTGTCACAAACTTCTTCTCTTCTAACGTCCGCAATACCTTTGATACCATCATTCTGTCCGCATTGCCTTGATTAGCGATATCGATTTGAGTAACAGTATCACTTTCTTTTGAAAGCCAGGCCAGTGCAGCCAGGAGTACAAATTGTGTGGGTGTAAGATCCAACGGATCCAGCACGCGTTTTTGTTTTCGTTGCCATAACATGGTAAATTGACCCAGAAGATAACCAGGGCTGTCTTCTGGGCTTTTAAAATGGAAGTCAATATCTTTATTTATCACTTGTTTAGCATTTTTGAAGAAATCAAATCAAAATCTTGTTGCTGGATCTCAAAGAAACCAAAGCGAAAGGGATATCCCCAACTTTTTTATTTTGAATGAAGTTCAAGTCGTTTATCAAAGGTAAGATAGAAACGTCTTCACTTGGCATAAACTCGATATTTCTTCTTGAGGGGCAGAAATCTTCAGTCATCAAAAACATCGGATATTTAACCATACTGACCTGGTATTGGAATTCCTGGTTATTTCCGAACCAAAAGCTCATGGTGACAGGGTCAATTTATAATCTGGATGCCGCGGTTTGTCATAAATCAGTATTGTGTCTAAATATTTACAATTAATTATTGTTTTACAGTAATTAATTGTAAATTGCATCAATAAACCTTTAACTATGAAAACTGTTCGTGCTGTTTCTGGGGTACTTGTCGTGATCACCAGAGTTGCCTCTTTGGGGTATCTGTTATCTTTTCTACTTTCCAGTCTAGCCCTTGCTACGGGCTGGTCGCTAAAATTAACTACGGGCGGAAGCCGTTTTGAAATCATGTATCCTTTTACAGAATCTCCTTACCTTCTGGGCGAATATAACCGGGGGTACATTGTAGCCTTCTTAGTTTTATTAGGGCTTTATAGCCTCTTCTTCTTCCTGATAAGTAATGTTTTTAAAGCCTTTACCAAATCCAGGCTATTTACGGTTTATGGCATCAGACAACTCCAAAGGTTTTATGCCACTAATATCATTCTGCCTTCACTCACTGCGTTTGTTATTTCTGGCTTTTATAAAATAGATAACATAGTAGAGACATTGGTGATCTTGCATGCGTTGTTAGGTGTATTTACTTATTTCATGGCAGCTATTTTTGAACAGGGTGTCAGATTGCAGAACGAACAAGACTTAATCATTTGATATGGCAATCGTAATAAATGTTGATGTGATGCTGGCAAAACGAAAAATGCAAAGCAAGGAGCTCGCAGACAGGATTGGTATTACCAGCCCAAACCTATCTGTGTTAAAAACCGGCAAGGCAAAAGGCATTCGCTTTGATACCCTCGAAGCCATATGCAAAGCACTTGATTGTCAGCCCGGTGATGTACTGGAGTATGTAGCTGAAAAATAATCCATAACCTGCAATAGTAAGATTTAACCCCGCTAAAAAAAGCGGTATGGGATACCTATTGCCTAAAATTTATATGATTATGAATACCCTGATTTTAAAGAATCTGACTAAGAGCTATAATAACGGTGTTAAAGCTTTGGATAATCTTTCCCTGGAATTAACCAACGGAATGTTTGGTTTGTTAGGCCCCAATGGTGCCGGTAAGTCGTCGTTGATGAAAACCCTTGCCAGATTACAGGACCCCGATCAAGGGCAAATTATTTTTAATGGTACAGATATAGTTAAGGATCCTGCATTCATTAAAAGGCATCTTGGATTTTTACCGCAGGACTTTGGTGTATATTCTAAAGTTTCTGCTTATGATCTTTTAACACATATTGCTGTACTTAAAGGATTGACGGATGCAAAAGAAAGGAAAGCACAGGTTTTAGCACTCTTAGAAAAAACAAACCTTTACCAGGTACGTAATAAAGAAGTACATACATTTTCTGGCGGTATGCGTCAGCGATTTGGTATTGCACAGGCATTATTGGGTAATCCACAGCTGATTATTGTTGACGAGCCTACTGCTGGTCTTGATCCGGAAGAGCGAAACAGGTTTAATAATATTCTTAGCGAGATTGGCGAGGATAAAATTGTGATCCTATCTACTCACCTGGTAGAAGATGTTAAGAACCTGTGCAATGAGATGGCCGTCATGAATCACGGCCGCATCATTGTCCATGGTAAGCCAACTGATTTTATTCAGTGCCTGACAGCTAAAGTATGGAAGTGTACCATCAGTAAAACCAACAAAGAAGACTTCGAAAAGCGCTACCATGTTATCTCTTCACATTTAACCAGTGGGCAGCTTACTGTCCATGTTTATTCGGAAACAGATCCCGGCGCTGGGTTTCAATTGGTTGAACCAGAACTTGAAGATGTATATTTTAATCTGTTAAAATCAAAATATTAGGCGATGAATCCATTACTTAAATTTGAACTATCTCTGTATTTTAAAAAGCCTGGAATTTATGTGGCATTATTATTACTATTTGCTGTGGGCTTCCTTATAGGGTACCAGCAATTGTCTTTTAATAGTGGGGTTTATATTTATAAAAATGCGCCATATAGCATAGCCAACATGGTAGGTTTTTTAAGTCTTGGGGGCCTGTTTATCACTACATTAATTGCTGCATTAACGCTTTTTAAGGAAGTTGATGCCAATTTCTCGCTCATATTATATGCAACCCCGCTAACCAGGATACAGTATCTGTACAGCCGTTTTACAAGTGTATTCAGCATTAGTCTCGTTTGTTTGACTGCTGTCGTCGCAGGTTACGCCATAGAGCAACTGACAAATTATGATCAGACAGGCTATAAACATTTTAGCTTTTGGTCGTATCTGCAGCCTGTTTTTTTGCTGCTTATACCAAATTTATTCTTTTGTTCCTCAGTAATCTGCAGTGTTGCGTGGCTTTCTAAAAATAAGTTAATGGTTTATCTCTCCGGACTTTTCCTGTATATCATTTATATGGTTTTACTGACATATTCCGGATCGCCAATTATGGCAGGTGCCTTGCCTCAGTCGCCAGAAGCCTTAAGTCTTGCTGCCCGGGTAGATCCTTTTGGCATGTCAGCATTTTATCAGCAGAGCAATGCATGGAACTTGCAGCAAAAGAATTCTCAGTTCATTGCATTTACAGGTAACTTTTTAATAAACAGAGTGATATATGTATCTGCCGGATGTTTATTGTTGGTTTGGGTGTGGAAAATATTCCGACTTTCTATAAATGGCCGGCAATCAAAATCAAAGCTTGCTTTTACTAAAACACAAACCAGTAGCCACCTTTACCAATCTGTGGATACGCGGGTAACCGGTATTCGTTATCAATTTCAGGTGATAAAAAGCCTCATCAGGCTCGATACCCATTTTGCACTGAAAAGTATTCCATTCGTGTTGATTTCGGTGTCGATCATATTTTTTATGGGCATGGAGTTTCATGATACAATAGACCAGGGGATCCGTTTGCCTGAACAATACGCAACAACTGCGATTATGATTAACCGGATTATTTACAATCTGCCTGGTATGCTGATACTCGTAGTTCTGTTCTATGCCCATGAGTTATTCTGGCGAAGTTCAGATTGCCGTTTTAAGTTAATTGAGAATAGTATGCCTGCTCATCTCAAACTAAGGTATACCGCCAAATGGATCTCGCTCACGTTATTGGTATTCATTTTAATTGCACTGGCGATTCTTACGGGTATAGTGTTCCAAATTATTTACCAGTACAGAGAAATAGACTGGCTTGCTTACCTCAGCTTATTCTGGCTGATTGGGGCGCCCATGATAATTTGTGTTGGTATTACTTTGATACTACAGACGCTGATGAATCAAAAATGGGCAGGCCTGCTCATGAGCTGTTTAGTATTGTTACTTTTTGCAACTTCTTTTGGGAAGCTCATAGGTACAGAAGATCCGTTATTACGTTTTGCAGCGGCTTACACTGCAAAATATAGTGAAATGGCCGGTTGGGGACCTTATCTGAGTGCGTTTTCCTGGAGAATGCTTTTTGGAATGAGTATCACACTTGTGACAGCGATACTGGTTGTGCATATTAAGGAGCGTCATTATAGTAAAAACCGCTGGATTGCTATCGTCTTTTTAATCACATGCAGCCTGGCATCCGGCATCTTCATTGAACAGCATCGGCCATTGCTCAGGAAAGAGGATAAGCTCAAAATAAGTGAAGCTTACGAACTACAATATCGTCGGTTCAGTGACGAACCACAACCTACTATCACAAAAGTTAACACCTCTGTTGAGCTCTTTCCCTATAAAAATGCATACCATGTAACTGGGCATTATAAATTAAGCAATCATACCCATAAACCTATCAATCGCCTATTGGTGAACTTTGATCATGACCTGATCATTGAGCAGGCCATTTACCTTTCAAATAAGGAGAAGATACAATTCAAACAAAAAGCTGGCTTTATAAAACTTCAAATACCGTTATTACCAGGTGATACAGCGGGATTTTCCTTTTCTTTCTCCTACCATTGGGACGGTTTTACCGGACACCGTTCATTTAATGCCATTGTGGAAAATGGTAGTTTCATTCGCCTGAGCAACTATTTTCCGCAGTTTGGTTACCAATCCGACTTGGAAATCAGCGATCTGACGGAGCGTAGAAAAAGGAATTTGGGTAAGCAAACACCGTTGAAAAAGTTGGAAACTTCCCGAAGTGAAGCTAATGATTTTATCGACCTGGATATGACTATAGGAACTGATGCCCCGCAAACGGCAATTGGTATTGGCGAATTAACTGATAAATGGCGGGTAAAAAGCCGAAACTACTTTCGCTATCAGACAAATTCGCCCGTTCCATTCCGGTTCGGCCTGTCATCTGCAATATACCAACTCAAAAAAATCAATCACAAAGGAATAAACATAGAAGTTTATTTTACTAAAAACCATTATGAAAATGTGGCGCACCTGATTAAAAATGCCGCCAGAACACTGGATTATTGCCAGCTAAACTTTTCAAACTATCCCTTTAAAACCGTCCGGTTCGCTGAAGTATCACAATTTACTGAAGGTTTTGCAGGGACAGCATATCCTGCCACTATATTTATGACAGAACAAATGATCTTCCATACAAATCTCAAAGGCGACAAAGGACAGGATGTAATCAATGAGCTTGCCGGCCATGAGCTTTCTCATCAATGGTGGGGAGCAGGTCAGTTTGTTCCCGACGAACGTGAAGGTGCAAAATTATTGACCGAAACCATAGCTATGTATACTGAACTTATGCTGGTCAGACATGGCATCGGAGAATACCGGGTTTTAGAAAATGTATCCATGCATAAAGGTATCTATCTGCATGAAAAGGGATTTTCAAAGGAAGAACCACTATACAAAGTCAGGCCAGAGGATATTCATCTATATTACTCAAAAGGGCTTGTTGTGATGTATGAATTAACGAGGCTTATTGGTGAAAAAAAGGTGAATCAGGCATTAAGAGCCTTGTTCTCTAATCATGCCTATCCAAAACCAGTTCCTGTATCAACAGATTTACTGGATGAACTTTATAAAGTAAGCCCTGTCTCGGAACATCATAGAATCAATGATTTATTTAAAGGGAATTATTGAAACGGCAATTCCCTATAGAGAGTACCAACCGGCCATTAGAGTTAAATAAGTGAAGCTAAGGCATTGCTCCAACATACAGACTGGAACATTTCCGAGATAGCCTACGCCCTGGGATTTGAGTATCCTACTTATTTTAATAATTTCTTTAAAAAAAGAACAGGTACAGTTCCCAGGTCAATCCGGGCTGTCAACCTTTGAAATTTATAATTTTCCCTTTGTTTTTCTTTATTTAGGCCCTGCACTTTTGATGAACTTTGTATCATCATTAAAAAACGTATGCAAGAAATAAAC
>JAATFQ010000269.1 GCA_015655115.1 Sphingobacteriales bacterium | reverse complement strand
GTCATAACAAAATCAAGGACATTTGTAAGCTAAATGAGGATGATAATAGTCTGATTAGTGTTTCTAACGCAGGACTTTCCCAGGAATTAAGTTTAACTCTAATCGTGTGCTTTTGTTTCAGGGCACCTGATTGAGTGCCATATTGAACGCGATCAACCGGAATGGCTTAGCTTATGGGATGGACAAGGATATTATGGTGAAACTATTATTAAATATGGTGTAACTGGCTATCCGACATTCGTACTCATTAACCCACAGGGCAGAATCATATCTAAATGGTCCGGATATGGCAAGGATGATAATGGAAAAGGTTCGCTGGAAAATAAAGTGGATAAACTGCTCGCAAGAAAATGATGATCGGTAAATGGGAATTAACTGGTATTAATTTACCGCTAGGGACTGTAAAAACGAGGATAAAAAATGCCATCAAAGAATTGATCTTAAATTTAGATATACGAGGGTCCCGGTATCGTCCAGAATATCCTGATTTCATATAAACCATAGTCTAGATACCTTTCAATGTTCAAGCAGGTTTAAACAATACTGTTCCATTTCCTTTAATTTGCCAGGCCGTAACCGGGTTCATATGGTAACCGCCAATCTCCGTTCCACGGGCATCTACCAATTGCTTTAAACTAGGCTGTATATAGCCTGTGTCATCAATCGCTCTGCTCAGGATCTCTGTTTCATTACCATTCCATTGCCATAAATACCGAAAATAAGTATGCGCTTTATCAAGCACAGGTTCCTGGAGCCTAGCTGTATTCCATGATCTTCCAGCATCTGTACTTACTTGTACAGTTACAATTTTCCCTCTCCCGCTCCAGGCAATTCCTCTGATCTCTATCCATCCTCTCTCTACCCTTTGAGGGAATGAAGGAAAAGTAATAATGGAACGGGCATCCATCTCAAAGTTAAACATGCTGACCTTATCTTTGACAGGATAAGTATATTTCGAGGTTTCCTCACGGGTCATATAAGGCTGGTCGGACACCTCTATGCGCCTGATCCATTTCACATTCATATTACCTTCATAACCAGGCAAAAATAACCGTGCAGGATAGCCCTGTGCAGGTCTGATAGACTCTCCGTTCTGACCATAAGCAATCATTGCATCACTCCACCCTTTCTCCATGGGGACACTTCTGGTCAGCAGGGCAGCATCAGAGCCCTCGGCCAGAAACCATGTTGCTTTAGCACTGGCGCCTACTTCTCTGAATAACGTAGATAGCATGACGCCTGTCCATTCACTCTGACTGGTTAATCCAAGGATATCTTGTGGTGTCATTTCTTCCTTCCCTGTTCTAAAATTCCCTGCACACTCTAAAAAGCTGGTGCGTGTAACCGAGGGAAATCTTTTTAAATCTGCCAGGCTAAACTTCATCGGCTTATCTACCATACCATGGATCAACAGTTCATATTGATGAGGATCTATTGAAGGTATGCCGGCATGGTGTCTTTCAAAATGAAGGTCGGCGGGGGTAATGGTACTGTACAAATCTTGTAAAGGCGTTCTTGACGAGATTTCAGATGGTTTTCTTAGGGGACTTTCGAAAGGGGAACGTGAGCCCAATTCACTTGGGCCGGGGCCAACAATCTTTGTAGGATCTACCATAGGATCTGCTGACACAGGAATTCCAGCCTGTATGTATTTAGCGAAAGAGGTACTTACTGGTAATATAGCAGCAGCTAAAGTGCCTCCCAATAATGTCCTGCGACTGATCTTTACAGGCGATATTTCTTTTTTAGATTTTTCCATTACACAGGTTTATTTAACTTCATTTCCACCATGACGGGTATCCCGTATGAATAGTTTACACGCTGGCATGACTACCTTCGGTAGTGTTTTTGCATTCATTAAAACATCAGCCTTTATAATTTGATTAGCATTGAGCAGGTAGGCTGTTAAACTATAAACTTCATCATCAGTTAAAGATCCTGGCAAGTTATACGGCATCGTGCGCCTTGTATAATCAAACAATGTAGTCGCATACGGCCAGTAGTTCCCTATCGTTTTAGGCTTGGCAGCTGCCAGGGTAGTACTCACCAATGGTGGCCCGGGCAATTTCACACCGGGTATTTGTTTACCATCTGGAGCATGACATGATGCGCATTTAACAGCATATATTGCTTTCCCCTGGAGTACGCTGCCCTCCCCCGGCGGAAGGCCTTTCCCATCCGGACGCACATCCACATCCCATTTTGCAATCTCCTGTATCGTAACCGCGCGACCAAAACCGAATGTTTCAGGTACCTGTGTAGCAGAGTTAAATACCCTTGATCCAAAAATGAGCATTCCTGCAACAATTAAAATAAATCCTGTACCAAGTACAATTTTGATCGGCTTAGACATGTGCGGAATGATTAGTATTTACCAGCACTTAACGTACTTGGTTGTAAAACATATTTCCTTTTATAGCGGTCCAATACCACATAAATAGAATCCTGATGCTCATTTGTACCTGATAAAATTACTCTTGACCCATCCAGCGTATCGTATTGGAGTTCCATCCTTTTCCTTTTTGGCTCAGGACCTTTCTTAGCAAATTCACGATCTCTTCTGGTAGACCAGGCACGTGGATCAATCTTCTTTTTCTCGTCACCGATATGCTGCCAGGCCGTTTTGCTGATCCAGATATCCTCCTTTTTTCCCTCAGGCCCGTTATTTTCGCCAGCATCCCCTCCTTTTCCTCTTTTGGCTGTCATGATATTTTTATCCTGTAAATAGAGTACATGATCAACTGTATCTGCATAGTAATGAAATGCACGCTGTCCACCGGCCACGCCACTGATTTCAAAGGTTCTCTGAATGTCTTTCATAGGGCTGCCACCACCATTCGAGGGGTCAACAAGTACCGGATGATTGACTTTAAAAGTTAAAGTTGTCCAGTTTTCGAATGTCGCCTCCTGCCATCTTACCGTATCTAAAGGATTGTAGGGAATTACCTTTCCATTGAGCTTAAATTCAGTTACGTGATAATTCCCCCTTAACTGTTTCAACCCTGCGGTAGATGGTTGTTTATACGGGTCGTATTTAAAATTGATCACCTCGGTATAGGTAAGCACCCCAAAAAAGATCACAAAAGTTAATGCTTTCAATACGATGCGCGAATACTTTAGCACAGGCTGGTTTAAATCAGGATAATAACGAACCGGTACAGTATAACGTTCCAGGATCAGCAGATTATACAATTTAGGAAGGTCGTCTGCCAACAGGAAAAGGCCCAGAAAAACAAAATAAAATGCATAAACATGTACGCCACCATCATAGGCATAGTTAACAAAAGTGATATCGCCCAATGCCCCAATTAATAAAATGGCACCGAAGGTGGTTGTTTTTCTAAAGAACAACATCACTCCTGCAGCAATTTCAACCAATCCGCCAAATACCTGGTACCAGGGTACAATCCCGACCGATAACCAATAGATCTTCTGGGCCGTAAAATCTCCAAAATTACTGTTTAATAACCCCAAAGATGGGAAGGGCATTTGTGTAGGAAACAATTTTGTGAAGCCAAAACCTATAATCCCAATCCCCGCCCTATATCTGACTACCACCCGTATCCAATAATATAAAATATGGTATTCTTTACTTTTGCGATCAAGTACTGTCCAGATTAGTCCCCCTGCAATACCGATCAGCAAGGCAATGCCCCAGTCGGTATAGTCTGCAAGAAAACCTCTTTTTGGAGGCATACTTGTAACCTCTTCTTTTTCAGGCAGATGATCAAGGCGTTTACCAGATTCAACCCCCTGTTTTCCAGAACCTTGTTTCACTGATCCATTTTTATTATTCAATGCATCAATGTCCGTCTCTCCCTTGCTCTTCCCCGCAAAAAACGCACTGAGATTGGGTTGAAAACGGGCAATATCATAGATATCGCGGTAATGCGGGTGGAACCAATCTACCGTGACTGCATTTTTGTACCATCCACCAGAAAATGGAATAGACATAGCCAGTAAAAAGATGAACATCACCCTAAACCCAAACTTTTTATACCATGACCATGGTGTACTAACCAATGGTGATTTATTATGTGCCATCATCTCTTTTGATTATAGTTTCAATGTTTTTCTGCGACCCAATGAAAGTGGATACTTTTTATCTATTTTTTGGAGTACCACCACAATAGAATCGCGATGCTGATCTACACCAGAAAGCACTATCGTAGTACTATCTGGCCTGATATAGCTAAGTTCAAGTTTATCGCCCTTATCATATTTATTCTTGTTTTCCAAAAAGAGGCGATGGTGCAGCGTATCGGCAGTATAGCTATAATAATGCCGTCCCGCGGTCCCTGCTGATTCATAATCCCTCTCTTTGTCAGCTGCGGCCATTTCCTCATGGTCTGCCGCATTAACCACCACCGGTCTGTTAGACCTGATACTGATCGTGGCCCATTTTTCAAATACGACATCTTTCCACCGGACAGGATCAGTGGCAGAATAAGGCAGGATTTTATGATTGATACGGAATTCACTCACATTGTAAATCCCGCTGGTATGCTCAAGTCCTTTTGCCCGCGGGAACTGGTAGGGATCCTCATAAAACCCAGAATGGGTCTTAAAGCCATAAAGGAAAACAAAGAAGAAAATTATCAGGCTTTTTACCACCAGCCGACTTCTGTTTTGCTTTTGCCCGAAATAAAGTTTAAACTGATTTGGTGCTGTGGGTTTTTCCAGAACGACTAAATTGTAGATCCTGGCCGTATCAAATGAAAGTATAAACAAAGCAAAGGTCACCAGAGAAAAACTATATAAATGTTCACCTCCGTTATATGCAAGGTTTGAGATAAAAACATTGCCAGTAAAAACCAGGATCACCAGTGCACCTATAGTTGCTGTTCTTCTAAATAACAATAACAAACCTGCCACAATTTCCACTGCTCCAAGAAATGATTCATAATTAGGGACAATGCCTAAACTCATCGAAAATAATTTCCATTCGGTAAAGTCTCCATAGCTGGTATTGAGGTTACTGATAGACGGATAAGGAGCCTGCAGCGGAAAGAATTTAATAAAGCCATAACCAATAATCCCGATGGCCAGCCGGTACCTTAAGATCACTCTCAGCCAGTAGTACAAAATAGTATAGTGCCCAGTTTTTTTATCCTTAAAATTCCAGATTATTGTTCCCGCCAAGGCTATGCCGGCAATAAAAACCCAGTCAGCCACTGTGGCCAGCCCCCAGCCAGGCTTTGCGGTGCCTGACAGGAATTGCGGGGTATAACGGCTGATATAAAAGATATCCTTATACTGTATATGAGCCCAGTCGATAGTAAATATGTTGGCATAATACTTCCAGTCCAGCGGAACTGCCTGTAACAGGAAGAAAAGGAACAGGAACCGGAAAATTATCTTTTCATAGTCCTTCCATGGTGATGGTGTTAAACTTTGTGATATGCTCATCTCTCTTTATCTATTTTTTTAAAGGATTCCCATCTGTTTCATTACAATTTAATTGGCTATGGATTTTGCAGGAGTAGTTATCGGGGGAGCAATAATCTGTCTGCTCTGCAAATCGAATTTCTGTCCCTTTTGCAGGTAATAGAAAGGGCCGGTATTTCCAGAGTCGCTGCTTGGATTTTTTGATGTTCCTGCAAACTGTTGCTGATCATAAATCGCAACGTATGATACACCGATCACTTCAAAAGTATTCTGATGAACAACGATAGCTGTACTTTCATCGATACCGATTCCCAGCAAATCAGGATGTGTTTTAATAAACCCCAGCAGATCAAACTGGCGGTTCCGTTTCAAGATGTGCTGATCGATAGCTACGTTATGTAAAAAGTCGAGTCCCTGTACATGATCACCTGCCAATATGGTATTCCTTTTGGTATCACCTCTAAACAGGTAAGAACCCTGTATAGTAGCACCGGCAGATGTTCCGCCAATAACGCCACCTCTGCTCAGTAAAGCATTAAATTCATGCTGTACGCGTGTATTCAAAAATGCGTCGGCAATTTTCCATTGTCGTCCGCCTTCAAACCATACCCCTGTAGCCTTCACAATGGGCGAAGCAAAATTTTCCGTATTGGCTAATTTAGCATCACGCGTATGCAGTACCGTTATATTTTTTACGCCCAGCTCTTTGAGCTTTTTCACCGTTTTAAAGTCACCCTTCGTAATCGTTGAATCATCACCTGCGGTAGGCACATAAATGATATTTGCATTTGCACCCCCTGCCAGCTCAATAAACCTGGCCCAGATTTCGGGACCGACATTCCCACCGCCAACAATAACCAGGTGTCCTTTTTCAGGGCCTATATTGGCAGGCCTGGATGTTTGTGCCAGGGATGTACTGCTGATAAAAAATATGTTCAGTAAATTTAATGCGATCAGTAAATTTTTAAAGTATTTCATCTCTTATAGTTTAAGTTGTTAATAACCCGGATTTCTATTTGCACCAGCTAAATTCTCATCAACCAATGTTTCATTGTAAGGAATTGGAAACAGGTAAAGGTGTTTATCGGGGAGAGACAGCACCGTTTGTGCCCTGTCTGTCCTAACCAGATTAAACCAGCGGTCGGCCTCAAATGGAAATTCCACTTTACGTTCATTTTCAAGTGCCAATAAAATATCGTTCGGCGTAGTAGCTGTAGCAGGAGTAATGCCGGCACGGTCGCGCACAGCATTAAGATCTGCCAATGCGCCGGTAATGTTATCTTGCTGTGCTCTTACTTCCGAACGGATCAGGTAGATTTCAGCGATGCGGATTACATATGCCGGATCAGTTCCTACAGGGGTGCGGTAGTATAATTTACCATACCATAAATTGCCGGGTGCAGCAGTCTGGCCAATCAATGCATTCCTGTTACCACCAACAGCGGGATTATTTAGCAAGGCCACTAAAGCATCCGATGGGGCCCATTCCCTTCGTCCGCCCAATACTGGTGGAAGCCACCAATTGCTATGTCCGTTGGTATTTGAAACGGTATAAGCCAGTTCAAAAATAGACTCGGTTGTGGCAACTGCATTATTTGCAAAAAATGCACTATAAGGTTTGACCAGCGCGTAATTCTGTGTATCGTTGATCACCTGTGTAGCATATTGTTCTGCCAAAGCCCATTGTCGCTGGTACAGATAAAATCTCGCTTTCAATGCCCATATTGTTTTCTGCGTTACTCTGTTACGGCTAACTGTTGCTGGCACCAATGTTTCTGCGGCATCAAGATCTTTTAATACCTGTGCATAGGTGTCTGCAAGGGTACTGCGCGGGATACCCGTATTATCAGCCGGGGTAGTAGTAGGGCTAAGAATAAGCTGAACGCCGCCCCAGCCCCGTGCCAGATCAAAATAAGCCAGTGCACGTACAAAATACGCTTCTCCCAGGTATTGATTTCTGGCCGTTGCGGTAAACAGCGGGTCTGTTACTTTGGGTACCGCAGAAATAATATAGTTTGCAGAAGATATTGTTTTATAGATAGCCGTCCATGCAGAACTTACATAGCCATTAGTGGCAGAGGTAAGGTGTTTAGTGATCTCGCTGCGATCAGATTGTGATCCTGTCCAATTGATATCACCTGCCGACAAGTAAGAAAGGGCGGGAAAATTGGACCCATAATAACTACTACTGGCCAGCACATTAAACATCCCGTTTACTGCTGAAGAGGCCGAACCAGCATTGGTGATGGCTTCTGCCTGATCTACCTGCAATTGCGGGTCGGTATCGAGGAACTTTTTGCAAGAACCTAAGAGGATAACAAGGGGTATGATGTAGAAGTATCTTTTCATGAGAATATATTTTTTAAGTTAGAAAGTGATGTTAGCGCCCACTTGTATTGTTCTGGGTATTGGTGGTGTGCCCAGGTCATACCCCAGAACTGTAGAAGAAGAGGACACATTAACTTCGGGATCCGGTCCTTTATATTTTGTCCACAACCATAGGTTTGAACCGCTTACATAGACCCTGACATTAGACAACTTGATCTTATTAATTACATTTTTAGGGATAGTATACCCCAGGTTCACATTGCTTAATCTTAAGAACGATCCATTTTCTATGTTGCGGCTGGTGGGACTTAAGGTATAATTAGTTCCCAGGGCAGTCAGCCTTGGTAAATCCGTAATATCACCCGGTTTTTGCCATCTTGTTAACTGGGCGGCATCTGTAGCCCTGTTGGCATCACGTGTACCTCCACCTTCAAGGAAGTAAGCATTATTGTTATATACTTTATTGCCATAAACAAAGTTGAAAAATACATTAAGGTCAAAAGCTTTGTAAAAAAAGGCATTAGTAAGGCCTCCGGTAAATTTGGGTAATGCACTCCCAACTGCAACCAGGTCGCTTGAGGTAATTTTGCCATCCTTATTTGCATCTTCATAAACGGCGTCGCCTGTCTGTGGATCTACATACAATTGGTTATAGACGAAAAAGGTATTCATCTGTAAACCTTGTACCATTCTCTGTGCAGAATAAGCGGCCACAACCGGAATAGGCAGTTTCTCAATTTTATTGATATTTCTAGAGAAATTGAAGCTGCTAGTCCATCTAAAATCTTTATGTTTAATATTGGTACTGCTAATGCTCAGTTCAAAGCCTCTGTTGCTCATCTCACCGGCATTCTCAAGGATAGACGTAAAACCAGAAGAGACAGCCAGTGGAAGGTTCAGCAATAGGTCGCT
>JAATFQ010000147.1 GCA_015655115.1 Sphingobacteriales bacterium | reverse complement strand
GCTTGTTTTTCCTGTGCAGCCCTGTGACCAGGCAAATGGTGAAGAGGCAAAGTAATAGAACTTCCGTTTTATTGATCCAGATCCCTGATACAGTAGAGTAGGGGAGATGAGAAAGGAAATCCAGTCCCCGGTTAGTAAAGATTATCAGTCGTTCAAAAATTACCGCAATCCATCCGCAAGGGAACAGTAACAGGACAATCCCAATATACATCAACAAAGTTATAGGCAATGTAATGAACAGGTTGCTGAAGATGAAGTAAACAGGGAACTGATGAAAGTAGTATATGCTGAAAGGGAAAGTGGCAATCTGGGCAGCAAGAGATAAACAGATTAAGCTCCATAGCTGCTGCAGCCATTTCCGGCGAAAATACAAAAGCCCCTGGATTTTGGGCTGAAGATAAAGGAGTCCCGCGACGGACAGGTAAGATAACTGGAAGCCGGCATCGAATATCCAGAATGGATTGTATAGCAACAGGCAAAATGCAGAGAAGGCAAGAATGTTGTAACTATTGGTATTCCTGTTCCATGACCTGGCAAGTATAAAGGCAGACAGCATAATGGCCGACCGTAGTACTGAAGGGGAGCAGCCAGTAAGCAACGTGTAAAACCAGACCAGCATCAGTATGAGTATAGCTTTGCCTATTTTCCGTCCCGTGTTCCTGTTCATAAACTGTAAGGCCCATTCCAGTACAAGATAGATAATGCCTACATGCATACCTGAAACAGAAAGAGCATGGATAGTTCCCGTCCTGGCATATGCCGATAAAGTCTCCGCACTGAGGTCTGCCCTGTAACCCAGCAAAAGTGTGGAGGCTACAGCGAAGGCTTCATCGCTTTTAATCAGGCGCCGGTAAATGGCAACTTCTTGCTGACGTAAAGCCAGTGAATACCGGATCACCGGGCTACCCTGATTTTCTCCGGTGGGTATCATTTGATGCTGACGAAGGAATGCCTGCCGGTGAATATTATTGTTGGCAAGCCATGATTGGAAATCAAATTCTCCGGGGTTATAGGGTGGATCAATTTCCTTGTATTGTGGGGGGATGATGTACACTTCGCCATAGCTGACCTGCAGCGGATGCAGGCTGTCTACCCTTAGCGCGATTAATATGCAACCGATTGTATTTTGCTTTTTAATCAGTCTCCGGTTTGCCGCTATCCTATTTTTTACGGAGTTTTTTTTGTCGGAAAGGAGATGGGCTACCTGTAAAACTTCGGCACTGAACCTTAAAATGGAGTTATGAATTTGCGGTTCGCTGATCACTTTTATTCTTAAGTATTCTCCCGGAACGTTTGTGAAATACGATGCTGCAGATGGTGATTTATGATAACAGCAGAACTGAATTCCCAGGATAAAAAAGAAACTATTCAAAAGTATACCCGCCACGTGTTTGTGATTGTATACTTTAATTGATCTGTATAATATCCTGATTATAAATAATAAAATGAAAATAGATATATTTAAAAATAGAAAGAGCAAATTTAATTTGGTAAAATCATATCGATATGAAATCAAAATTCCAGCAGTAAATGGAAGCAGGATAATGACAAAAATGATTTCTGCTCTATAATTCATCTGGCTAAAATTGATAGCGCAACTGCGCCTTGAGTTCCGATTTTTTATTGCCGTCAATCTCATCGAGGGCAGTGCCTGTTTTCTCCTGTCCGCTGTAAATTGACAGGGTATATTTTAGCCAGCCTTGTAATTGCCGTGTTATTCTGTATTTCACGTTCAGGTAAGTCCGCATTCCCCTGCCATAATACAATCCTGATCCAGATGCATTGAGTACGTCATCTTCGTATGCGTAGATCCGGCTGTTGTAACCGGGAGTCATAAAACCGGCTAATCTGATATTGCCGCTAAGTGGGGCCGACACTGGTTTGTAGTCAATGTCCTGGTAAATCAGGTAACCAAATTCTGCCTCCCCGGATGCCTTTCTGTATTGGCTCAGCTCCACACGGTTCTGACAACTGATCTTTTTGCTGATTTTCCAATTCACCTGGAGCCGGTAATTTTCATTTTTTACATCTTCAATGGAATTGAAGGGTAATACTTCATCTGTATTTTGCGCACTCCGCTTCGTTTTAAACCTCAGGAGCGCATTAAATGCTTTTGAGGGCTGATAGCTCAGCTGTGCCATTAACTCATCGCCTGTGGCTCCCGCATCGATCCGGTATTTTAACCACGGGAACTGGAAGGTATGGAGGTAAGAGGATATCGTCCAATGCCGCGTGGGACTGATATTGATACCCGCATAAATGCCCTTCTCATTTTTTGTGTCGCTCCCTTCTGCCAACCCCTGGCTGTAAAAGCTGATATAGTTTTTTGCATAGCTGTGGTAGAGCAGTACGGCCGAAACCCTTGCGGCAAGGCTGGTCATTATTCCATTCATCATAGCGATGCCGCCGGGCAGACTTTTTGCTGCCTCACCAAAAAGGTAGATATTTCTGTAGGTGTAGCTGTAGTGCAGCCCGGCATTGGTCAGCCCGGTACCACTGAAATTATACAGGTTGTACGGTTTGGTGCCTGTACTGAAAGGGTAGTGGTAAATAGAATGGCAGGCGATCAGTCCAAGGGTCAGCCTGGTATCGCTATACTCAAATGCACTACCATAAAACACTTGCCTGAGGTTTCCTTTGGCGGCTATTTCTGAGGCCGTACGGTGCAGTCCGCTGGTGCTTATACTTTCCAGGCTGAACTTTCCCGTAGTGTCGCTAACCAATCTTGAATCTAAATTTCTTAAAGAGATAAAGCTCGTTAAAGTACTGCTTTTAAATATTTTAATATTTGTAGCTATACCTCTAAAAAAGGAATACTCACTTCCGGAGGTATAGGAATTAAGCCCTATATCTTTTTTTGCTACCCCCGCTACATCCGGTCCTTTCCCGAAAGAGAAACCCGACCAAAGGGTTAGCCCCTGGCCAAATTGCAGGCTATAATCGCCGATGACCAGTTTGTCAATGCGCCCTGCTTTTTTTAAGCTGAGGCTGCCGGACACAAAGTCGAAACCGTTTTTGTTGTTCGCAGCGAAAAAGGGTTCTCCGGCATCTTTCTTCATCAGGATGGCGGCAGAGAAGATATCGCCAAAAGTGTAGCGGTATTTGAGGAGCAGTTTTTGCGGATTTCCAAGGTATCTGTTGCCCGGTAGTTCAGTATATCCTTTTTGCTTTTCGATCGTTTGTGCGTATCTGCCCAGTAGCTCGCTTTTTCCTTTCTGCATCATCGTTCTGAAGTTAATGCGACGGTATATGGGCTCGGGTTTCAACGTCACGAAAGGAAGGAGCTTTGCTATGGTGGCCTGATCAAAACCAGCAACAGACTGTAGCTCCAGCAGGTCAATCAGCTTTCCATATTTTTTTATGTAAATTATTAGATTGTTGATTTGCAAGGAAGAAAGGAAAATCATCTCTTTTAATTGTTGAACTGTTACTGTGTTTAAGTTGAGTGGATGGCTGTATAAAAATGACAGTCGTTCTGATAATTCTGTCAGCTGTTCTTCCCCGGATAAATCATCAGCAAGGGCAGCAATGATAGTTTTGATCTGTGCCTCTTCATCCTGTTTTTCCTGCATTTCTTTCCCTTCTTTGGATTTCCTGAATCCCTGAGCATTGGTCGGGTAAACACTCCCTGTGAAGAATAGCATGCAGCAGGTTACCAGCACCAGCTTACCACGCATAACTGATAGCGATTTGTGGATGATAACCGAGCTGTGAATCGGAGCTAATAGCAAAATCCATTACCAGTGATTTACCCACGACCTGAAACCCCGCATAGTGGCGCAAAGGTTGCAGCGATAATCCTCCTCTAAAAGTAATCCTGGCTGTTGGTGTGTAGGCTAAGCCCGTTCTGAAGTCTGCCGCTTCCCCTGCCCCTTTCTCTAAACTGAACACAAGCAACACCTGATCAGATGATGGCCAGGAAAGGCCCATGCTGTAGCCGGAGAAGACGGATAGTTTGTGCTCCGCAGCGGAGTACTCTTGTTGCGTTGGATTGTTCATATAAGCCCCCAGAGCGATTTTGTCTTTGAAAACATAGCGAAACCCCAGGTCGAAAGAAAAAGTGCTTGTAGCCCCGTATTCGGCTGCGTTTACCTGATGAAGATTAAACCGGGCTGCAATTGAAAGCTTACCGCCAAACTGCTTGCCGTAAACAAATCCTGCATTGAGCAGGTTAAAAGCACTGAAGCCATATCGTTCTATGGCAATGCCGAAACGGTTGCGCTGTACCGGAATGGCAAAAAGGATGTCCTGGGTAGCCAGTTCAGGAAGGCCCATTATGGTGGAATAGCCCAGAGAAAGGCAGGGGCGGTCGACAGTTGTGATGCCTGCGGGATTCGTGTTCATGCTCCAGATGCCAGTTGCTGCGGCACCTGTATTGCCCATCGCATTAATAGCAGGCCCCCCATTGAGCTGCGCCAGTGCTGCGCCGCACGGAAAAATGATCATGCAGATGCACTGAAAGTATAAAAACAGGGTGCAAAAAAATAGCTTTGGAATCATGATCCAAAGCTACTATGGTAAAAAATAAGGATGTTAACTTATTTGCTTATCTAATTAATTATAATCGTTTAATTTTAAATCTCTTCGTTCAGTTTCAGTAAGAAATCTTTCAGTTTTTCAAGTGAAGCGATGATTTTCTGATTTTCTTTCATGTCGCCGCTGTTGTTTTTCAGGTGATCTTTTGCCCCTTTTAGGGTAAAGCCCTTTTCATCTACGAGGTGAAAAATGATCTTCAGGTTTTCAATATCCTCTGGAGTAAAAAGGCGGTTGCCTTTCTTGTTTTTCTTAGGCTGGATGATATCAAATTCCTTCTCATAAAAACGGATTTGTGAGGCGTTTACGCCGAACATTTCGGTCACCTCACCCATCGTATAATACATTTTATTAATTTCCCGCTCTTTGTAAGGCATACTTTTAGGTTGATTATTAGTCTTTTATAGGATTAGATTGAAGGATTCAAATGTAAAGGGATTTTAGTAGAATACCGCAATAAAATTTTAATTTTGTTGGATAATTTTCTATTAGGAAT
>JAATFQ010000010.1 GCA_015655115.1 Sphingobacteriales bacterium | reverse complement strand
GTCATTAGACGTAAAACTAGCTTTCAGCTTCATGGGATAGCCCGTGTGCATCGAATGGAAATCCTCAATCACCAGTTCCTGGTCCAGCGTTTTGATATCCATCTGAACATAGCGGTAAGCTCTGAACCACATCGGGCGGTAAGTTCTTTTCTCCCCGCCATCCGCAGTAAAGATATCATAATTGCCTTCGATATGTTTCCCCTCTACCTCAGCCCGGTTACCCTTTTGTCCTCCTTCATCAAACAAGCCTTCCGCATACGTTAACTGTACCTTCGCATTCCGGCCGCCGCTCAAAACCAGTTCCGGGTAGCCCACCGTATTGTACGACTGGTCGATCAGGATGCTCACCTTCGTATACGTTGGGATCCTAAGCGGGGCAGAGCCCAATAAAAAATCCTTAGGCAGCTCCTCCTTTAACCCCGTACAGCGGCGGATTTCCTCAAAGCGTTCCAGATGTTCATCCATCAGCGGAATCGTGCGCTGCGCCAGTGTCCACCTGTTATCAGTACCGTGGCCCGCAGGCGAGGCATTACAAATCAGCTCCGCCTTTTCCCATTTCGAATCCTTAAAATCCACATACTGGTAGCCCCATGGATAATACATCCCATTCATATCATCTCCCGGTCCCACCACCATATATGCCTTCAGGCGTTCCGCATTATCTGTTGAGCATGGATTATGCGCCAGCGACTTCAGTACCATCCATGCCTGGTCAGTATCTACAATATCCTCATTCATTGTATCCCCCTGCAGCAGAAAAGCAGTCTGATTAGAGATCTGCGCTACAGGCGTATACTTACCCATATTCCATACCTGTGCCGAAACCACATTGTATCCTGCAGTCATGTAAGGTGCCAGATCCAGGCTTTCATAATACCAGTTAAACAGATCACCCCGGGCAGGTCCCGCGCAGACAGGCACGCCATTCACGAACAGGCGATAGCGGTTATCCGCCGAAACATGCACCGGGAAATACTTAGGCTTCGCCTTTATATAGAATTTCTTTCTGAAGAAGTACACCCCATACTCCCGTTGTGCAGCTTTGGGGGTGATCCAGCTGGCCGGCCATGATTCCGTCAGTAGTTCCTTATTCACAGGAATCTGAGCTTTCATGTCCGGCATACCTGTCAATAGCACACCCATGCTAAATAAGTACTTAGGTTTCATACGTGTCAACTTTTGTCGATTTAATATTTGGTGGGAACAAAACTATATAAATCCTTGCACACAAGGAAGTTAGTCTGGAAAAAACTATTTATATTTAATATAAGTTACAGCCGTTTCTTCGTAAATGTTAATCATAGTACAATTTAAAAGCATTTAGCAAAAGCAGAAATATTTTTAGGCCATCCATAAGAATGTATGTTACCACCCCATAACATCTGTTCAAAAAGCAATTTCGTAAGTCAAACATTTTAAATTAGCATAAATGCCAAACCCGATTACCAGCCAGTTGCTAAGAGATGAGGACCTGCTCCGTAGGATGAAAAAGGGGGACAGGGCTGCGTTCGATGATATTTACGACAGGTACTGGCAGAAATTGTATTCCGAAGCCCACAAGCGGTTAAAAAACACAGAACAAATTGAATAACTGATACAGGACATTTTCGCCGACCTATGGGAAAAAAGAGAGAATAAGGATATTGTCAATCTCTGCAGTTATCTGTTCACCTGTACAAAATACCAGGTATACGCCATCTACAGGAAAGGAAAAAACAATCCTGAATTTGAGGAACCTTTCGAAAGTATGGCTTATTATAACATTAATGCCGACACCATGCTCAACGAAAAAGAGCTTAGAGGCTGTGTTGCCATTTGGTTAGGTATGCAACCCGTAAAAAGGGCCGAGATCTTCCGGCTCAAATATATGGAGGACATAGGTACCAGGCAAATCAGCGTGATACTGAATATCTCCCAGAAAACCGTACAAAACCAGCTCCTCAACTCCTACGCAAGCCTGCGGAAGTTTCTGAGCAAGATGATGGTGGCCCTCAGTATGGCTTAAAAAAAAATATTTTCATACCTCATAGTACACGCAATTATTTTTAGACACTATTATATAGTTATAGATTTATTTATTCATTAGTTCTAAAATAAAAAAGATGAAACATAAATCATTCGATCACGGGAAAGACAACAACGAAGATTATTTAAGGAGCAATATGTTGCATAGGTTGTATACCAAATTTAAGCGTGTACATCCCGGGATGTCCGGTGCTGAGTCATTTATCACCTTCTTTGTGATTATGGATTTTGAAGAATTACAAGAGCTCGTAGAGCAGGAAAGAGAAGAAGTAGGAAAGGCCCAGTTCGATCTCATCATGGTAGTGATAGAAGCCTTTGAGATACTGAATGGGAGAGGTGCAAATTTCAAATAGTCAGATAAACGTAATCAAAATATAAAATAGAGGCAGAACGTACACATTTCAGGAATGTTTTTAGGAAAGTACCCTGATTTTATACACTACTATCATACATATGAAAAAACTAACTAAAGAATTATTCCTCGGTATGGTCGATGACTACGTCGAGGGTAGGGCCACAGCAGGCGAAAAAGAATTCCTTGAGAAATATTATGAACATTTCTCCGACGAACCAGATGTCCTGGAACCACTTAGCGAAGAAGAAAAAGAAGCGATCAGCAAGCGGATGCATGCAGGTATCGACCAGCGAATTAAGGAGCGGGGCGACGAACAGCAGAGTGACCAAATTGTAGCGGTTTCCTATATTCCCATATACAGGCAGCGGTGGATGCAGCTAACAGCAGCTTTGGCTGTAGTCTTATCTATGGTCTTTTATTTTACCAGACAAAGCGATGCGAATCGCTTTGTCTGTGTTAATCATACTACAAGCGATATTGCTCCCGGAGGTAATAAAGCGATTTTGACCTTAAGCAATGGCTCGAAGATTTCGCTGAGTGGAGCAACAAAAGGAAAAATTGCCGATCCTAACGGTGCAAGTATTAACAATGCTACCAATGGCCAATTGGTCTATAATGCGGTGGCGGCAACAGGAGCGGAGCTCAGTTACAATACCATTGAAACCAGGAACGGTGGTCAATATCAGTTAGTTTTGCCCGACGGTACCAAAGTATGGATCAACTCCGCCTCCAGCTTAAAATATCCCATCGCCTTTAATGGTAATGAGCGGGTAGTTCAGCTTTCGGGTGAAGCTTACTTCGAAGTTTTTAAAAATAAAGCTAAACCGTTTGAGGTAATTACTGATGGTCAGCAGGTTACGGTTTTGGGTACGCATTTCAATATCAACGCGTATAGAAATGAACCGTTAACCAGGACTACCCTCATGGAAGGAAGTGTTAAAGTCAATAAAATCAATTCCAATCTATCTGTTATCATTAAACCCGGTCAGCAAGCAGGCGTCGTGGATGGAAACCGCGAATCAGCAATTCAAATTAAAGCGGTGAATATCGATGAAGCTATAGCCTGGAAAAACGGATACTTCATGTTCGATAATGAAAGCCTGGGAAGCATTTTACGAAAAGTATCCCGCTGGTATGATGTGGAGATTGTTAATGTCAATGGTATGAGTAGTGAGGAGCGTTTCAGTGGTACTATATCGAGATATAGTAATGTTTCACAGGTATTGAAAAAGCTGGAGCTCACAGAGTCTGTAAAGTTTAAAATAGAAGGAAGAAAGATTATTGTCTTGCCTTAGGTTTACAGTAGAAACAGAAAGATAGCGATAAATTGTTTATTAGGTAACCGGTATGTGGAGAGGTTAGCGTCTGGCGCCCGGTTACCTTTTTTTAAATACCAAATTCGTTATCCTTCTTTAAAATATTGCCTGTTGAATTCTATTCCTGAGACAAATGTCTCAGATTTTTAAGGATCACGTTACAATTCTATTTTTTTGTCAATTGTGGTGAGCGCAAAAATCATCATAATGGCAGACAGAATTGAAATTGATATTATCTTCCTGAGTTACGCACAAAATGAAGAACTGAAAGAGGTTACGCTTAACGGGTATTTCCTAATGCCAAATTCATCTTTTGTCCTGATGTCCCAGACAATCGTATTCTCCGGTACATTTGGCCTGATGCCAAAAATATATTCAAAAAGCACTGAGATGGGGACCAGGCCCGACCAGCCTACCAGATCTTTGTGATCATTACCTTTAACTTGATCGGGAGCATGATTTTCCCATAAAGAGCCTGTCTGATTGAATACCTTAACCACATTGTCCAGATGATTCACTGCAATTTCATGAGCCAGTGAATCCTGCTTGTATTTAGTGAGCCCTCTTAATACCATGTAAGTAGTCGGCGCCCACACACCACCACGCCAATAACCTCCTTCTGGATTATACCCAGGATCATCTGCAGAAAGTGTCGGTACGCGGTGTAAGCGTGCAAACTCATCAGGATTCTCCAGGTGCGCAATAAAGTTTTTTAGATCTTCTTGTGGTACTGCTTCCACTAGTAAAGCCCAGTAAGCGGCTACACTTTTGACTTTTGACAATTTTCCATCTCTGAATCTATCATAAAAGAAGGCAGTATGTTCGTCCCACATGTTCTTGTCGACATAATCAGTCAGCTGTTTAATCTCCAATCCGACCTCTTTTACTTCATGCTGACGATTTAATCTTTCTGCCATCTGAATGAGAATTTTGCCGGCAAATATTTGTTGCAGAGTCGTATCTATCCAGGACATAAAAGCATGACTAAACCTTGGATCGAAACCACTTTGTACGCGTGGCTGATTATCCATTCCACATCCCCATCCGCTCGAATAATAGGAGCCATCAGGCCAGCAGCGGTAAATCCGTAACCATTGGTAATAGGCAAGGAGAGGGGTGAATACAGCATTCAGTCTGTCTCTATCGTTAAAATTGAGGTAATATTCCCATTCTGCCCAGGGCATTACATTGGGGCCTGTACTCGACGGGTCAAACTTTTCAAATATCTCGGCACCGCTTGATTCTGCAATCTCCCGGGAGATATATCCATCCTTGTGCTGACTACTATAGAAATTATCCAGTGTACCCTGAAAGTTAAATGCATGGTGTCCATAGCGTCCAAATAGTAACATAAAGGTGGAATCCCACATGAAAATATGATCATTAAACGCTGCGTCGATATACGGCGCTACAAATTTGTTTTCTTTTGTTACACTATGCAGGTTTGAAAATGCAATCTGCCAGGCATTCCAGTAACAATTGATCACATCTTTCCTTTTGGGCCAGATGGGCTCGGGGAGTTTCGATCTGATACCTTCGAATGATGGTGGCTGTGCTGTATCCGGCAATTTCTTAATGAAAGTGTTTTCTTTTACCAGGGGATTAGGTACACTGGTGTCATAATAGATTTGAGCGGGGCTGGACTGGCTTAAAATTAGTAGACTGATAAATGTTAGGTTGCAGATAGATCTCATTTGATGTTGAAGTACTGGTTTCTCCAATACAGAGTAGAGAAATCTATGCCTTCATCCTATTTGGTACTGTATTTATCTCATATGGAGCTTATCGGATATAGTTAATGTCACAGTTCAGTAAAACACTATTTCAGTGTAAACCCAATTTAGTAATTCACTTTCTTACTGTAAACTAATACCAGTATAGGACATAACATCGGTAACGGACTGGTAACGGTAGATGTTGCCTGACTGTTGCCCGGTTGTTGCCTGACTGTTGCCCGGCCAACTATACCCTAACCGTACCCCATCCGTACCCCATCTATACCTAAGGGTACAGTTGGGGTACAGTTAGGGTACGGTTGGGGTACGGATGGGGTACGGTTGCCCGGGCGACAACTGGGCAACAGTCAGGCAACAACTGGGCAACATCCAGACGAGTTCCCGGACCGTTACAGACACTGCCCAATCCTTTAAAACATAGTCGTTGTGTTTTTTATTTTGCTAATAATGATAATTCTGGTTGTATTTTTGTCAGGAAAAAGGGGTCAAATGTCTCTGTGATTAGTATTCGTATCGTATTTTTTTATTTGTATCTTGTTAAAGCCAAATATTCGTGATCATCAATTCAAATATGCTGTCGGGATGAGGAGGCTCCAAAATTTTTTAATTAAAGAAATGAAGATAATTGAGAAAATTGACAGGCATGAAGTGCTAAAAAGATGGGCGAAAGGAGAAGTATATTCCGAATTCTTTAATCCAGCTTATGAAGCGCATAGAGAGGAAACCCTGGCCATGCTAAATTCAGGTAGCCGTTATTTAGAAATGGAAGGGATAGATATGGTTCTGGAAATGAAGCAGGTCTTAGTGGACTCCTTGTCTAACTATATCAAATGGTACAAAGCCGTTCTGGAAATTAATAAATCTGATCTGGATATGATCTATACTTTGCAGCTGCCAGGCTGGGAAAGAAATACACAGGGCTCCTATCTGATCGCCGATGCGGCCCGAAATATCCAGCGGATTCCATACCTGGATACCAGGGTAACCGGAATACTGGGTGCCTTAAAAAGAAATGAAGTGAACCTGGAAGGGATAACCCTTTTGGCTGTTGATAAAATTGGGCCATATGTTGCCGTTGAGGGTAATGGAAGGCTAACGGGCATCTATATGGCGCAACAGCTCGAAAAGCTGGACCTGATAGAAAAAAATCAGATAGAAATTACTTTGGGTTTGTATTGAGGTAAAGGGTTGGGTGACATATCAATGAATTGTCATGATGAACAAATCTGATCAACAAACTTTTTTAAAGTGCTTTAAATCACATTTATTTTGCCTGAAAAGTGCTAAACTTGCGTTACGAAATTATCCGTCAAGAACACATTTATAGCTTCTTCATTCAAAAATTTATGAGTACTATAGTCGAAATACCAAAATCACATCTGCAGATCATTAGCGGAATATTTAAAGCCAGAACATTAAAATCATTTAGTCCTGAAGTGCTGTCTTTTCTCGTTGGAAGACCTGATAATTATGTAGATAGTGTTGAATCTTTTAAGACTGAATGTTACCCTCCCCAGGTTTTAAACAAACTGAGTGCAATTTTGGGTGATATCGATTATGGCTGCCCGGCACTGGAAGATATATTGGTAGATAGCGTAAAGGTCGAATCTGAAACTTCTTTTCATGGTGACTTCCGGTTCCAGAACTGTATCCTTTATAAAGATAATGATGAAAAAGAGGTGTTCTTTAGCAACGGCGTAAATCTGACAACAGATTCCTGGCTGGATAAAAGCGCACCTAGTTATTATAATCTGGTGATCATTACTGATACCATTGCGCTGCTTACACGCGAAGGGTATTTTGATGTTCCAAGAACTGCGCTGGCTATCTTTACACACATCCAAAATACGTTTGATTTAGGAATTACGCCTGATAACCTGCGGCGGGCATTTGGCCTTTATTATATCTATAAAGAAGATTCACAAAAGAACCGCCTGGTAAAGATTGTGAAAAATGGCTGCTTTCATTATATTAAAGAGACTGAATAGGGAAGGGTCTGCGTCACACAATGAAGTTGGATTTTTCCTTTATACGCTCAGCTGCCTGATAAGAAAAGATCATTTTTTGTTGCTGATGACTTAGCTGTTTCACTAAGTCATAATCTTCTTCGGAGAACAATGCTTGTTCGAACAGCACCTTGAGCAGTTTATTTCCTGAAAACAACGATGTAAATGACCAGGAATATTTGTCATTGATGATGAGATAATAGATTTCGGCAAAATTTTGTACAATGAAATAACCTAATAAATAATCAATAAGCTATCTATCTCATCACCAAGATCTAGTATACAAGCTACGGTGTCACCTCTTACCTTGTTTTGGAGAATTTCGAAGTGTTCATTCTTGAAAATTGACAGATAAAATATAAATTCCTTATAAAATTGATCCGTGGAGAGGAGATCTTTTTCTACTGAGCCTATGGAAACGTTATACTTAAATCTGAAATAGGTATTGATCCATGCACATCTTATTGGTCCATGATAACCATCTCCAAAGTATCCGCTTGTTTGCAACCCGGCATTGAATTCTGAATGAAAACCAGTGATGTTTGTCTCGATTACAAAACACTTGTTATTCGTAATCCCTATATCCCAGCCAATTAAAGTACCCAGCAGAATTGTATCCGGCAACTTTTGCAGGATGAGTTTCAAAAATTCTTCAGCGTCAGCTCTGCCCGATGCACTTTCGCCTTCCATATGAAATGTCAGCCCATATATGATATCTCCATCAAAGGTATGAATCCTGAATTCGCTGGTAAACTCCAGTCTTTCTTGTAAGATCCATTTTTCCAATGGACCATTTTCGTTCGGATAACACTTTATGATATCCTCTAATTCATCCGTCCTGTCAAAACTTTTGGCTCTGCCTGACCCGTCTCCGAGGCATGCTTAATAAAAAAGCCATTTTGACATAATTCCTTTATTTTTTGAATCCCATTGTCACTGTTTAACAGCTCAGAAACACCCATGGTCATGGCCATACAATTAGGAGCATAGTAGTTCAGGATCTGGTATTGCCTGAACTTATTTTCCAGATGCCATTTAGCTAAATGATGTTCATTTACATTCAGCCTGTCCAGTAGTGCTCTGATAAACAGGGCTCCGATATTTCCCGATAGATCTGTTACCAGATGTGCATCTTTCTTCAGTTCAAAAGGCGCATTGTTATCATTCTTTTGGATATGCTGAGGCTGGGTGCCCTCAATATCGGTTATGATATCTTTTAATCTGTCTTCCTGTGTTTCCATAAGCCCTATAAAATTAGGAGATCTCTTAATGGTTCAGATGGGTCATCTGCAACAACTATTGTGGTAACCTCGGCTGTATGCTAAATTTATTTTCTAAGGTTTTGGCTGTACTAAAACGTTTACGCTAAAATAGCACTTGCAATTGCTGTTTAGACCATATAGCTTTAGTTATGATTTCAATAAAAATGATGATTTTCAGGCTTAAGTTGGGTTATGCTGCAGTTGTGTTTTTAGCATTTTCCTGTAGTCTGAGCTTTACAGATCCTGTACTTGCGCAGCAAAAACGTGAAAAGATAAATGCACTGGTGCATACCAGGCTGAAGAATGCGGAGTATACCCGTCAGGGAATCAGTATGATAAAGAATTTAGGCTTAGCCTTTAAGCAATTTGGCATGGCACCACAACTAATTGAAGGCCTGAAACAGATTAAGCAGGCCCGCCTGCAGATGAACGATACAGCTAGTGCAGACATAGCAGAGGAGGCTATAGCACAAATTAATAACCAATAGTAAAACGCTCAAAGATGAACCTATACAAAATCAAGGAGACCCAGCAGCAGATTATTTACAGGGTAATGATCGAAAGGATAGAAAAGGAAATGACGGCTGAGTTGCTGTCTTTTTTAATCGGAAAACCCAGTGATTATATCGCCAGGTTTGAATGTTACAAATCTAAAGGTTATCCGGTAGCTGTACTGAAGAAAATTGCACTGACTCTGGGCGTTGAAGACCATATGGTTTTCATACCTGCAGTGATTACTAATAAAACGCTGAAGGGCTATATGAGAAAGTATAGTTCTGAAAGTTTCAGTACCTATGTAAGTACTGTATTTTCTGAGGATAATGAAAAGACTGTTCAGTTTATGATGGAAAGTACAGAAAATAAATGCAGCATGCTGGAATTTCAAAAAGCCAGTTATGCTGAATTGATTATTTTGGTAGATATGCTGTATGTGATGGTGCGTGATGGCTACCTGGATAATCCGAAGCTGCCGATGCATATTTTATTGTATATGAACAATTTTCTGAAGTTTGATGTGGATCCCTATTGCCTGAATTTTTTGCTGGAGGATTGCTGTGATGACACTCATCAGTTTAAGCTGAAAAAATTGGAGGTGCATGGTTATCATTTTTTTGTGACGGCTGACCCTGTGAGGTGGGGCTAATCCTGATTAGATTGCAGCGCCCGCATCAACGCTGGCAGTATGAAAAGGATGACTATGCTGAACAATTTATATAAAGAATTTGCAGCTTACTATGCTACAATAACTAACGATAGAGACTTTAAAGGTCAGATCAAATGCATTTTAGACACTTATGATGCAGAATCACCATGTAACACTTTGCTGGAGCTCTTCGCAGGCCAGTCTGTACACAGCATTGAGGCGATGCGGCAGGGGACCGATAGCTGGGCGGTGGACTCAAGCACGGAGATGAAGGAACTGGCAATTGCAAATGGTTTCAATAATGCCGGCCAGTATGTGGTAGGTAATCTGCCGGAGGCTATTTTAGATTTCGCTGCTGCACCGAAGTTTGACTGTGTACTGGGCTTATTCAATGGAATTTGCAATCTCACTACGGAAGGCTTGTTTGACCTGTTGATGTCCCCTTAAGGGGATACTCAATGTAAAGGGCAAGGTTTTCCTGGAGTTTCAGGATCTTTTTTATATGATGGAGTATGTAGGCAATGCTGGGGTGCAGTATCACGATATTATCCACATGAACGGAGATCTGATCAAATACGCCTGGCCGGCGGATAAAATTAATTGGAACCCTTATAGTTTTACTGCTGAGGTACCGGTGAAGATGATGATCCAGTCGTGGCGGGGTACGCAGCTGAAGGAGTTCAATTCGATTGATCATATACACAGCGCGGAGGTGGTGCTGTTCCTGGCGAAACTTGCAGGCTTCAAAGGGAAGATCCTGACTAAGGAGGAACCCTGGAAAGGTTGTTTTGAATATTCTGTTGTGGTAGAATTAGGTCTGGCCTGATTTTACTGCTTGTTAGCACTGATTAACGGGGAAATTATCTTTTTGGTGTACGTTTGTTATGTCTTTAAATAACATTGTTTCTGTAATTTAAGATAAATGTATTTTTTATGCTATAGAGTGTTTAATATCATATTTATTTATAAAAAATAATTACATATTTACGACATAGTTAATGGTAAGCCCTTTAGGCATAAAAATCTCTCCGCTGCTATGAATTATCTTGCCGAAATCACTGAAACCCAGCTGCAGATCATCTATAAGGTGATGATCAAAAGAATTGCAAAAGGCTATAGTGCTGAGCAATTGTCTTATTTATTGGGCCGGCAAAGAAATTATGTAGCCAAAGTAGAGTTTTTTGCACACGACTGTTACCATATCTCTGAATTGAGCAAGATTGCCAAAGCACTTGAGGAGGATGATTATACGTGCTTTATGCCTGCAAGAATAAGGGATGACAGAATCAAGATCCATATGGAGAAAGATTTGAGGGACGATACCTATACTTATACCTGTGCTACGTTTTCTGAAGAACATAAAAGGAGAGTCAGGTTTGTACTGGAGGAATACGTAGGGCTTTGTGTATTCATGGACTATAGCGGCACGCTGGATTATGAAATGATGATTGTACTGGATACGGTTGAAGTCATGATCCGCGATGATTATTTTTATAAGGAGCGGTCGCCCCTCGATATATTTCTTTCTATAAAAAGATTCCTGAAGTTTCCAATCAACCCTTATTGTCTGCAGCTGGTACTTGACAGTTATTGCGAAACACATTACCGGAGAAAACTAAAAAGGACATATAAGGGCAATTATTTCTTTTATATGCTCGATGAGGATTGATTTTTCGCTGTTTTTTACGCTATTTAAATAGCCCGGACACCTGCCCCCAAAACGAGACTGCACGTACAGCGTTTTAATTTCTTTGTAAATTGTATTGGGACGATTTAGAGTACCAGTCAACACTGAAATCAATTAAATCATTAATGACAATATGTGCAGCATGTTATCTTTTTTAGCCTATTCAAAGGCTCAGCAACGTATTTTAAAGCGTTTGAATGGCATTATTATCTATCCCCAGACGGAGAGCGGCATTCCCGAATATGTGCATTTCATGCCCAAAGAACTGAAGCCTGGCAAATGCCTGAGCAGTTGTTTTAAGCACCGGATCTTCTGCCTTTCTGACCACTTTTATATCCTTTATTTCAACCCTATCAGATGGATCCTGCCCGACCTGTCCCACACCATGAAATCGCTGCATGCGGTGCCTGTTCAATATGGCAAACATCAGCTGAACTTTATGCTGAGCTATGGGAGGATTACGTTTGATGTAACACCGCAAGACCTTCCGGAGGACGAGGATGAGTCACCCCAGAGTCGGGTACCGCTGTTTCTCTACGATAGAAATCTTTATATCAGTGTAATGGAATTGCCAGGCAGGATGGGATCTCCTAAATTATTTGAAAAGATAGATTTTAAATGGTGATCATAATGTGCAGGAATAATTTAGGTCAAATGACGCAAATGTGAGCTTGATCATGGGTGTCAATTGTCTTATTTCGTAATTTAGGATTAATAGTATTAACGGATATGAAGGTAAGATTTTTTTCCACCCATGAATCTTCTGAAGACCTTTTGGAAAGGTTCCTCTATAACTATGTGGTTTATGATAAACAGTTGTCTTTCACTATTGAGGAAGATTATGACTATGCTGTAGTATTTAACAATACTGGTATGGCTGTAAAAGCAACTGCAGGAGTCATAACTATAGTCCAGGCCCCGTCCTGGAGTCCTGTATTCAGGCATAACCGTTTCCTGACGGACAGCGATTATGTGATTGTTCATGACCGGGAACTATTTGAGCGCAGGCTGAAGATGACCATTGGAGGCACAGTGATCGAGTCGCCCTCGTATATGTTTTACAACGACCGTGTGAAACATGAACTGATAGATTTTGTGGGCAGTGTACAGAAGGTGAAGAAGGTGTCGATGGTGGTTTCTTACCGCAATAACAGGAATGGCAATTACAGGAAACGCATCGCCCTGCTGAATAAGATCCTGGAATCTGACTTGCCTGTCGACATTTTTGGCTACAGGCTCAAAATTAAGGACCCGCGCTATAAAGGGGAACCGGATTTTAAGTACAGTGCATTGATTCCTTATGAGTACTCCATAGCTGTTGAGAGCGCTACGGAGAGAAATTATATTACGGAAAAGTTTTTTGACTGTACAATGTACCATGCGGTGCCTGTTTATTATGGGGCGCCAAATATTGCTGAGGTATATGACGACCGTTTTTTTAGAACAATTGACCTGGACAGTCCTACAATTATTGAGGATATCAGACAGATCATTGCAGAACCTGCGCCGTGGTCATCGATAAACAGGGATATCTACAGGAATGAGTTTAATTTATACACGAAGCTGAAGGAGATTATCCTGGAATAATAACATGGTATGGTCAACGTGTAACTCATTTTAATTTCTTGTCTAATCATCGTAATACTTGTCTCTGTGAATTTTAAAACAGAAGGTCCAATTGTGTGAAAAAATATTTTGCCTAGACATAGGAGATGAGTCTGAATATAGCTACTGTTTATATATAGACTTAAATTGACCAAATGAACCTTAGACAAATCTTCCTTTTAGCATCGCTGATGCTAATTGCCGCAACCAATATAAACGCACAGGAAAAAGACGCACTGCCAATCCCGGCAGCGGCTGAAAGCACTGCTTTTTTAGCAAAAAACAAATCTGCCAAAGGGGTGATGGTAACTTCATCGGGCTTACAATATAAAATTATTAAAAAAGGAATGGGCGTAATTCCTGCTGCAACTGACAGGGTAACACTGAACTATGTGGTGAGTTTTGTAAATGGTAAGCCTTATGCTAAAACAGATGGCTGGGAGCATCATATTGATAAAGCTTTGCCTGGGATGCAGGAAGCACTGGTAATGATGCCGGTAGGGTCTGAATGGATATTGTATTTGCCTGCAAACCTTGCTTTTGGTGAGGCTGGATATGAAAATATTCCTGCAGGTACTGGTATGATTTGTAAACTCGAATTGGTTAACTCCAGCAAATAGATGAAACCTGGGTTGATTAAAAATTCGTTTTTTATATGTTGCCTGTTTTTTTACTTAGCGTCTCCCGCACAAGTTTTGCCGGTATGGACGGGGTTTAAGGATGCTGAAAAGGTTAACGACTGGCTGGTAAAGCCGGATATGCTGAAGGCTGAGGTGCTGAAAAGTGCTGATGGAAGGATATTATTTTATATAATGGTTTGCTGAAACGGGTATTCAGGCTTTCACCTAACCTGGTCTGTACGGATTATACGAATCTGAGGACCAGCCGGCAGATGATCCGCGCGGTAAGCGAGGAGGCGAGACTGAAGATTAACGGGAAAGAATACCGGGTTGGCGGCTTGCTGGGACAGCAGGAGAAGGCTTATTTATTGCCGGAATGGCTGGATCAGTTTACCGCTGGTACGCTGGACTTCAGGTATGTTTCTTATGAGCTGAAGGCTATAACACAACAACTGAAATGGAAAAATAACTTTTGGACCTCCCGCGAAATGGGGGGTACTGGCAAAATGATTTCTTTTCTGTTCGTTCCTGCTGTGCATGAGCTGGAAGGTCTGGAAGTTAAAGTGAATTATGAACTATATGATGGTATTCCGCTGATTGTAAAATCACTGACTATATATAATAAGGGGCAAAAGACTTTTAAAATAGACCGGGTAGTGAATGAAGTGCTGGGAATGGTGGAAGAGGAAAGTGCGGTTGCCGGTGAACTGAATCAGTTCAAGGTGCCGCAGGGAATCTACTTTGAAACTAACTATGCTTTTAACAATGCGATGCGCTATGCCCAAAGCGACCAGACTACGCACTGGAAGGCGGACTCAACGTATACTTCACAGGTGTCGTATGGAAAAAATTCGCCTGTCTTACTGGAAATATATCCGGAAAAGGCTCCCGGAATTAATTTGGCCCCGTCGGAGGTGTTTAATTCTGTACGCACGCATGAGCTGATGATGGATAATGACGATCGTGAAAATCGGGGACTGGCAGTCCGTAAAATGTATGGTGTGGTGGCACCATGGACGGCTGCTAACCCGATTTTCATGCATCTGGTAAGCAAAAAGGACGATGAGGTGCGCAATGCGATTGATCAGTGCGCGGCAACAGGCTATGAAGCGCTGATCTTAAGCTTTGGCAGTAACCTGAATATGGAAGACAATACGGATAAGAATTTATCCCGCTGGAAGGCTATGGCTGACTATGCCCATGAGAGGGGCATCAGAATTGGCGGCTATTCGTTATTCAGCTCACGCAAAATCAGTGATCAGCAGGATGTAATTGACCCGAAGACGAATAAACCTGGCGGTGCGCTGTTTGGTAATGCGCCTTGTTTTGGAAGTGTATGGGGACTGAATTACCGTGATCATATCCAGACTTTCTTTACTGCTACGGGATTTGATATCTGGGAGAATGACGGCCCCTATGCGGGGGATGTCTGTGCCTCGGTAACACATCCGGGACATAAGGGACTGGAAGATTCGCAGTGGAGACAGATGGAGATTCAAAAGGGATTGTACCGGTGGCTGAATGAGCACGGGGTATATATTAATGCGCCTGACTGGTATTTCCTGGATGGTATACATAAGATTGCACTGGGCTATAAGGAGGCGAATTTTAAACTGCCGCGTGAACAGCAGAAAATCCTGAACCGCCAGAATATTTATGACGGGGCCTGGGAGAAAACACCTTCAATGAGCTGGGGTTTTGTACCGCTGACGGAATACGGTGGCGGTGGCGCCGCGGCAACAATAGAACCGCTGAAAGATCACCTGAAGGATTATGAACAGCTGATGATGCAGTATTATGGTGCTGGTATTCAGGCTTGCTACCGCGGACCGAGGTTATATGATACTGAGGAAACGAAGCAGCTGGTGATCAGGGTGATCAAATGGTATAAACAATACCGGGAGATCCTGAATTCGGATGTGATCCACCTGAGACGGGCGGACGGCAGGGACTGGGACGGGATCCTGCACGCGAATCCAATGCTGAAAACTAAAGGACTGATGATGTTATATAATCCATTGAAGGAAACTATTACCCGCACAATCAAGGTGCCCTTGTATTACACTGGTTTAACGGATGCAGCTAAGGTGAGAGAAAAAGAAGGTAAGTCGGTGAGGCATAAGCTGAACAGGGACTTTACAATTGACCTCACTTTTACGATTCCTGCTGAGGACTATACCTGGTTTGTTTTTGAGTAGCTGATAAGAGTGAATAGCTGATAAGAGTTGAATAGATCATAAAGACATTTGAATGAAATATAAAATAATACTATTAACGCTGATCTGCTGCTGCTTTTCGCAGATCATCCTGGCGAAGGATTTTATGCTGGAGTCCCCGGATCATAAAATCAAGGCAACCGTAACTGTGGAGGATGGCGTGCAGTATAGTCTTTGTTATGAAGGAACTGCTTACCTGCTGCCATCGGCAATAGCAATGACGCTGAGTGATGGAAAGGTGCTGGGAGAGCATGTTAAACTGCTTGTTCATAAAACTTCTTCTTATGATCATACCATCAAGCCTTTATATGGTATATCATCGGCGTTACAAGACCATTATAATGAACTGGTACTGGAATTTGAAGGGCATTATTCAATCGTGTTCAGGGCATATAATGAGGGCTTTGCTTACCGTATGGTGACTGACCTGAAGGGGCCTGTTGTGGTTAAGTCTGAGAAATGTGAGTTCCGCTTTAAGGACGACTACCGCAGCTATTTCCATTCTACGCTTTCGGAGTCGGACTATCGGGAACAGCGGATCTCTGAGGTGCTGCTGCCAAATTATACGAGTATGCCGCTGCTCCTGAAAACTAACGGGGGACTTAATATCCTGATCCATGAGTCGGATGTGCTGGATTATCCTTGTATGAGCCTGGCTTCATCGGGGGATGGCCGCAATACATTAGTGGGTAACCATGCGGCTTATCCTAAACGTGTAGAGGTTGGGGGTCCCGCGCGGTTTAACCTGATTGTAAAGGAAACGGAAGATTATATTGCCAGAACAGGAGGGACACGCAGCTTCCCATGGCGGCTGGTGAGTTTTGAGAAGAATGAAGGTGATATCCTGAAAAATCAGCTGGTGTACCTGCTGGCGAGTCCGTCGGTGATCAAAAATACGGGATGGATTAAGCCTGGAAAGGTGGCGTGGGACTGGTGGAATGCGCTGAACTTATCGGGGGTAGATTTTAAGACTGGATTTAATACTGAAACGTATAAATATTATATAGACTTCGCTGCGGCAAACAGGATTGAGTATGTGAACCTGGATGAGGGCTGGAGTGACCAGTTCGACTTATTGAAGGTGACGGATAAACTGGATATGCCTGCATTGATCGCCTATGCGAAACAACGGAAGGTAGGAATAGTGCTGTGGTGTGTCTGGCGTACGCTGGACGGGCAGATGATCCCTGCGCTGAACCAGTTTCAGCAATGGGGTATCAGCGGACTGAAGGTGGACTTTATGGATCGCGATGACCAGGTGGTGGTGAATTTCCAGGAGCGCCTGCTGAAGGAAGCGGCAAAGAGAAAGATGCTGGTGAGTTACCACGGTGCTTATCATCCGACAGGAATGGAACGTACGTATCCGAATCAGATCAATACTGAAGGAGTGAAGGGTTCGGAATGGAATAAGTTTGACGCTGGCGGAGCTTCTCCGCAAACGGATGTGACGATTCCTTTTATCAGGATGTTTGCCGGTGCGATGGATTATACTCCGGGAGCGATGCAGAATTACAATAAGGGCGACTGGAAGCAGGTTTTTGACCGGCCGATGAGCCAGGGCACGCGCTGTCACCAGCTGGCGATGTATACGGTGTATTATGGTCCGCTGCAAATGCTTTCGGATGCGCCGACGGCATACCAGAAGGAGCCGCGCTACTTGAATTACCTCTCTTCAATACCTACGGTATGGGATGAGACGGCAACGCTGGACAGTAAGGTGGGGGAATATGTTTCTGTGGCCCGCAGGAAGGGTTCGGAGTGGTTTATGGCTGCGATGACGAACTGGACGCCGAGGAGGCTGACGATGAAACTGGACTTCCTGGAACAGGGAAAGGTGTATAATGCAGAGATTTTTATGGACGGCCCCAATGCAGCGCGCGTGGGCAGTGATTATAAGCAAGAGCTGAGGAAGGTTAGCAAAGGGGATGTGATTACTGTGGATATGGCGCCAGGAGGGGGCTGGTCGGCCAGATTTAGCTATTGATAATTTGAATGATATGCAGAATTATATGAAGAGTGTAATCAGCGTTGGTCAATATAGGATTCCTCAGTTCGGAAGGATGTCATCACCTGAGGGCTTGCTGGACAGAATTGGAGAGTATGCGGTTTTGATTTTTGTTTTCCCGGGGCTTGATCGTTTTCCTGAGGATATTTTGAAGGGTTTCAGGCGTTTTTGCAAGGGCAATGGTTTTGATTACCGTATTGTGGATAGCATCGATGACTGTAATGTCAGATGCGGGCAGGCTTATATTTTTATGCAGGATGAGGATATGATGGAGATGTTTGAAAGGTTGCAGCTGCTCGGATTAGCTGCCGGAAAGGATATTGGAATGCTTTCTTTCAATGATTCGCCGCTGAAAAGGGTTGTTCTGGATGGTGTGACTACGATTTCTTCTGGTCTTCCTGATATTTATATGCGCAGTTCTTTGTAATGGCGCCGAAGATCTTTGTTTTTTTTAATGAGTGCGTTTGTTTTAGAACCGCATGGTTGACTAGGTCAACCATGCGTTCTTATTTTACAGGCAGAGGGTTTTTATTAATTTTTTTCTGATGGAGGATAGGAATGAGGGGCATCACGCTATAGGCTTATTTGATTGTTTAATTGGCTATCAATGTGTTTCTCCGGCACTGGCATGTATTTATGAACTGATGTTACTGCTTCCCGCTGCGGGCCTGGATTTTAAACTGCTGAAGGAGCTAGCGGAAGAACTGATGCTGATTGAGCATGAGGTTTTTGTGGAGATTGTAAGGGAGTCGGATGCGATGTTGATGTGGCATAAGTTTATTGTTATAGGCTATGATGAAGACACTGTGATCGGCAGGATACTCAGGAGTAATGAGCGCTTATGGAGGGATTTCGAGACACAGGTGCTGGGGTATGACTGCATGGCTAAATGGTGTGGAGTGCATCGGTGATAGTTTGGTAGATATAAGCGAGATCGGTGTTACTGATACAATATGGTGGCAGGATATAGATGATGTTGCCTAATGGCCTTAGCAGGATATGATGATCGAGAAAATAACGATACAGCAGATCTCTTAATCCGCTGAAATAGGAGGTGCCATCCCCGGCTAACCATTCTATGGCGAGGATAGTTCCTGTCTGCCGCACTTCTTTAACTTTAGGGTGACTGGCGATTTCTATTGCAAATGTCTGGTGTTGCTGGCAGATGCGCTGTATATGATGCTGTGTTTCTGCGCTGAGCAGGAGCTGTATGCTCGCGAGGGCAGCGGTACAGGCCAGTGGGTTGGCTGTAAAGGAATGTCCGTGGAACAGCGTTTTCAGCTTGTCTGCTGAAAGAAAAGCGTTATAGATGTGTTGTGTGCAGGTCGTTACCCCTAAGGGCATAGTGCCGCCTGTAAGTCCCTTTGAGAAACACATCAGGTCTGGCACTGTGGAGAGATAGTCTGCGGCGAAGTTTCTCCCTGTTCTGCCGAAGCCGGTAAATACTTCATCCTGGATCATCAATACCCCGCAATCCCGGCAATGTGCCAGTAGCTGGTCCAGCTCTTCTGCACCGTACATGATCATTCCTGCTGATCCCTGAACGAGGGGTTCATAGATGAAGCATGCCAGGGAATTGCTCAGTGCGGTAACCTGCTTTTTCAGGTCTTCAATATTCTGAGCAACGGGCAGGTCGATAAATACAACGTCGAACAAGTGGGATTCGAAAGGAGTGGTCCATGCACTGCGCCCGCTGACGGACATGGCGCCGAAGGTGTCGCCATGGTACCCATTGTGGAAAGCAAGGACCTTTTTTCTCGGCAGATTTTTGTTATACCAGTACTGGAGGCACATTTTCAATGCAACTTCTACGGCTGTAGATCCGTTGTCGGTATAGAAAACTTTCTGTTGGTTTGCGGGCAGGATGCTGAGCAGTGTCTCGGCGAGTGCAATCGCAGGTTCGTGGGTGAAGCCTGCGAAGATCACCTGATCTAATTTTTTTAGCTGCTGCTGTACCTGTTCGACGATATAAGGGTGGGAGTGCCCGTGAAGAATGACCCACCATGAGGATACAGCGTCGATGTAGCGCTGTCCGTTTTCGTCGTACAGGTAACATCCTTCGGCATGTGAGATTGCAATCGGCGGACTGGAGTTGAGCATCTGGGTGTAAGGATGCCATATGACTTCTGCATCTCTTTGAGTTAGGTTCATTGCTTGTTTCTAAATTATATTATTTGTTTATTTGATATACGTAATTTGTTTATTTACTTGCGTTTATTGGTTTTTTATTTACATGCTGATTATTGTTTTAAAGCCACTTGTTTGATCATTGTTTTACAACTTCTTGTTTGATCATTGGCTTTAGTCCAAGCAGGTCGAACATTTTCCTGTCGTCATCTAACCTTGGGTTTGGTGTAACCAGCAGCTCTTCGCTTTCGCTGGTGAAAATAGAATTGGCACCTGCCATGAAACACCATGATTGTTCTTCGGTGCTCATCTCGGCACGCCCGGCACTTAGTCTTACCATGGAGGCTGGCATCAGGATTCTGGCAGTGGCAATCATCCTGGTCATTTCCCATGAGTCTACTTTTGGCAGGTCGGCAAGCGGAGTGCCTTTTACTCTTGCGAGGGCGTTTACCGGGACTGACTCGGGGTGTTGTGGCAGGGTAGATAAAGTGTGGAGCATCTGGATACGGTCTTCATGTGTCTCACCTAGTCCGATAATTCCTCCTGAGCAAACTGAAATGCCTGCTTTGCGTACGTTTTTCAGGGTCGATAACCGGTCGTCGAAGGTGCGGGTGCTGATGATTTCCTGGTAATGCTCTTTGGAGGTGTCCAGATTGTGGTTGTAGGCATATAATCCTGCCTGCTGTAACCTTGCCGCCTGCGATTCGCTCAGCATGCCCAGTGTGCAGCATACTTCTAATCCGAGGTCGTTTACACCTTCTACCATTTCAAGGATCTGCTCAAAGTCGCGGTTATCGCGGACTTCACGCCATGCCGCTGCCATACAGAATCTGGAAGAGCCTGCATCTTTAGCGCGCTGTGCAATGGCGACTACTTCGTCTTTTGGCATCAATGCCTTTACGGTGATGCCGGTATGATACCTCGCCGCTTGTCCGCAGTAGGAGCAGTCCTCGGGACAACCCCCGGTTTTTACAGATAGTAAGGTGCATACTTGTACCTCGCCCGGCTGGTGAAACTGGCGGTGAACAGTGGCTGCCTGGTATACTAATTCCAGTAATGGCTGATGGTAAATGCTTTCAATTTCTGCAATGGTCCAGTCGTTTCTGATGCTGATAGGTATGTTCATTTATTGTTTATTTAATGTGTGTAAGTATCTGATTATGTAATTTATAAATTTTATTCAAAAGCTGAAGATATGCTGCTTTTGTCTAGTGATAGAAATTCTGTCACTGTAGTCCAGGTGGTTTTTCCGGGCAAATGGCTGATAATAACCTCCATTGTATCCAGGTCGAATGTGCCGTTGAATACCACCAGTTTTAGCGGGAGCCCACGGCTGGTCAGTGCATGGATGCTCATGAGTGTATGGTTGATGCAGCCGAGATAATTACGTACTACAAGTACGGCATCCGACTGGAATTGCTGAATGAGGTCGATCATTAAAAAATGAGATGACAAAGGCACAAAGAGTCCGCCGGCCCCTTCGATAATCAGCTTGTTCTTTGTCTCCGGCAGTACAAAATCTTCAGGACAGATGCTGATGCCGTCATGTTTTGCAGCTTTGTGGGGCGACTGAGGGATCGACAGCCTGTAGCACTCCGGGTGGATCACTGAACTGGTATTAGTGATCAGGTCTGCTATTCTGTCGCTATCACTGTAATGAAGGTCGCCCGACTGCACAGGCTTCCAGTAGTCGGCCCTATAATACTCGACAATTGCTGCGCAAACTATTGTTTTGCCCACATTCGTACCTATGCCGGTAACGAATAAAGAGTTTTTGTCTGTTCTAATGTTCTTCATCAGTGAATATTTGTTTTTAATCAGTTTTGAAGCTATCATAAGCTTTTAATCCTTGTGATTTGAATTCAGAAACCGCAAGGCCGGTTCTTATCGCTGTTTGTAAGCTGTATGCTTATGATGGTTTCATGATAATATATTAAGCTATCCGCTACGTTTATCCTGCCAGTCAGTTTTCAGTTATTTTTTAATAGAGAAGTGATTGTGATTTACCGATCAGTTGGCAGAGCCTTATAATTTGTTCATTCGTATTATGCAGGTGAATACATACCCTTAGCCGTTCCTTACCTGCCGGGACAGTGGGGCTGAGAATAGGGCGTACATCGAAGCCATAGCCCTCTAAAAACTCACTTAGTATTCTGGCTCTTATATTTCCTGCTAAAAATACGCATTGTATAGCTGTAGGATTACGTGTACTGGACCATAAATGGTGGGGCGGCATGTTATCAATAAATAAGCGTGACTTCGTCAGAAGCTTTCTTTGGAGGTCTTTTTGAGATAGCAGGAAATCGTAAGCAGTTTTGATGGAAATCAGGGTGTTTAATGGTAATGCTGTGCTGTAAATAAAAGGCCGTGCAAAATTAATGAGGAAGTCTTTCAGCAATTGAGAACCCAGGATAATAGCGCCGTGTAATCCCAGGGCTTTGCCGAAGGTGACGATCCGTGCAAATACCTGATCATGCAGGCCCAGCTCATCCACCAGACCTGTACCCAGCACACCAAAAGCATGCGCTTCGTCGACAATGAGTTGTGCATCATACCGGCTGCAAAGCGCAGCGATAGTTTTTAAGTCGGCTATATCACCATCCATAGAATAAACCGACTCCACAGCTACATAAGTTATTCCTGTTCCTTTTTGTAGCTGTGCTTCCAGGTCACTCAGGTCGTTATGACGGAACTTCAGCCGTCTGGCAAAGCTGAGTCTCGAGCCATCAATAGTTGAAGCATGGATATATTCATCTGCAATAATGGTATCGCCTTTTTGAGGGAGACAGGAGAACAGCGCCATGTTTGCCGCATATCCGGAATTAAAAATTAGTCCGTTGACTGCCTTATGTACCCTGGCGATTTCAGATTCAAGTTCTTCTGCAAAGGCTGTGTTGCCGGTAAGTAATCTCGATCCTGTAGACCCTATTAGTTTTATCGATCTGGCTGATTTTTCTTTTTTAATCAGCTGATTTAAAGCCGTTGATCTGGAGAAGCCTAAATAATCGTTAGAGCTGAAATCTACCAGGTTTGCAGCCACTCGCAACTTGCGGTAGGAAAAGTCGTTTTTGCGGGAATCGAGTTTTTGTTCCATAAAATGATCTGCATGAAGACTTAAATGCTCCAATTGTGCTGCAGGTAAATGACCGGCATGGTGATTTATATTGTCCATTGCTTTCCTGATCTTTTTGGCGTTAACAAATTTCTTTGGCCAGCTCAGCTATCCATTTGTGATACAATTTCGTCTCTATGGTAGTGATGTTTTTAGCATGAAGTTCCCAGTCGGCCGAAAATATTTTCAGCTGTGCAATCATTTCTTCCAGGTGTCCCTGTTCTTCAATGATGATGTTTCTTACGCTTACTTTGCTTTGCACATCATCCAGCACCTGCTGATAAATAGGGTAGATATAGTCGGCGCGCACTTCAATGGCATAGGTGACCAGCAGGTAAGCAGCAAATTTTAAGCCGGCACCAATGAGCTGCATTTCTTTTTTTAAATACCGGCAAGTCTCCACATCGAGCATGTTGAGGTAAAGTCTGCTGCTGTAGGGAACAAGTAATTCTTCCGGGCGGTAGGTAAGGTATTCGCCTGGGGCCAGCTTTAAGATCTGCTTTTTCAGGTAAAAGGCGTGCCTGTGTTCTTCTGCTGCGTGTTTGAGCACCATGAAAGTTGTTGTTTCCGGCAGTTCACTGGCGGAGATTTTCCGGGCACCAATGTTTTCCTGGAGCGAAAGGGTGTTGAGGAACCGTGCATGGGTAGCGTGGTTGTCTACAATGCGCATTAATAAATCTCGTAATTGCATGTTTCTATGTGTTTGCTATTGCTGTTTTTGGTGGTCTAAGTTGCTGCCGTTATCTGATTGACTGGTTTTCGTTATCTGATTGGCCGGTTTTTCGTTGTCTGGTTGGCTGGTTTTTCGTTGTCTGGTTGGCTGGTTTTTCGTTGTCTGATTGGGTAGTCTTTCGTTATCTGACTGACTGGTTTTGCGTTATCTAAATTGGCGAGTTGTTATTTGTTAGTGCGTCTAAGTATATTGAACATCGCGGTATATGGAATATCATTATCATTTGTTTGGTCAAAAGTATTATCTTGCCGGATAGTTAAGAGGTACCAGTTTTCAGTTTATGAGTAGTCCGGTTCAGATCCCATTTAAATCAGTAATTCATATAGACAGGTCGCTCGACCGTCCGGTTTATCTTCAGATTGCCCATCAGATGATCAATGCCATACAGCGCGGGGTATTGGTTCCGGGTGTGCAGCTGCCGGGGACAAGAAGCCTGGCGGATGATCTGGAGTTGCACCGTAAAACTGTGATTGCGGCATATGACGAGCTGGATGCACAGGGCTGGACGGAGATAAGACCCAATAAAGGTACCTTTGTGAGGCATAAGCCTGCGGCTGAACAGGTGGAGCTCAAAGCATACGACAAGGAAATCCTGAATAGCTATCCGGCGCAGACGGGGTACGGTTTTAAGCAGAATATGCTGCTCGATGCAGTGAGTCCTGTCACCAATTCCAGGCTGGAGTTTAACGACGGACTGCCTGATATCAGGCTGCTGCCGCTGGGCAGGCTCTCAAAAGTATACGGCGGAATTTTAAAACGCAAGACCAACTATAAGCATTTTGGTTATTCGCATGTAGAGGGGAATGAATATTTCCGGGAGACACTCGCCGCCTATCTGAATAATACACGGGGCTTGCACATCAATAAAAATAATATCCTTACCACGCGGGGGATTCATATGAGCCTCTACATGGCATCAAGTATGCTCATTGAAAAAGGGGATCTTGTAATTGTGGGCGACCTGAGTTATTACCTGGCCAACATGTGCTTTCAGCAGTCGGGCGGCAAAATCATTTCCGTCCCTGTAGATGAAAATGGTATCTCTGCTGAAGCTGTACGTTAGCTTTGTAAGAAGAAAAAAATCAGGATGTTATACCTTACGCCGCATCATCATTATCCAACAACAGTAACCCTGAGTGCAGCGCGTAGAGTAGAGCTGCTGCAGCTGGCATCGGCCTATGGATTTATTATTCTGGAGGACGATTACGACTACGATTTTCACTATAACGGGAATTCTGTACTGCCTCTGGCGAGTGCAGATACCAATGGGATGGTGGTTTATATAGGTTCGTTTTGTAAGTCGCTCGCCCCCGGATTCCGCGCCGGGTATCTGATTGCGCCGGAGAACCTGATCAGAGAGATGGCGAAATTCAGAAGTCTGGTAGACCGGCAGGGCGATATGCTGATGGAGCAGGCGCTGGCAGAGCTGCTGGAAGAAAAGGAAATCCAGCGTCACCTGAAAAAGGCGGTAAAGATTTACCAGGAGCGCCGCGATGTATTTACCGGCCTGCTGCAAAAGCATCTGGGAGACGAGCTGAGCTTTGTTTCTCCTCCGGGGGGACTGTCGGTATGGATCAATTGGAATCCCCGGCTAAACCTGATGCGTATCAGCAAGAATTGCCTGAAAAGGAATCTGTATCTGCCGCAGGAATTGCTCTATCAAACAGATAATTTTACTGCGATGCGTCTTGGATTTGGAAATCTGACGGTTGATGAACTGGAGGAAGCAGTAAATATCCTCTCTTCAGCCGTTAAAATGTGCTGATTATAAGTTCGAACTTACATTATTTTATATATGTTTGCTCAATAGAAATGTAATTTGACAAGTGACTCCTATCATATGGCTAAAGTGTGGCATGCCGCAATAGGGGATTCAAATGAATTTTCCATTGAAAGCAGGATTTTCCATGGTGTGGTATTGATTGCTTCGTCTATTTTGATCATCAACGGGTTTACGTCTCTGTTACTGGGACTTACACAGATGATTATCTTCACCTTCGGATTTATACCTATCCTTTGGTTTTGCTACTACTTATCTCGTTTTTGCAATAAAAGTAAACTGGGAGTCCTTATTTTTGGATTGGTCTCAGTCTCTGAATGTATCGCCTGTTATTTCTTCTGTGGTGGTTCTGCAGGAACTACGCTGCTGCTGATCCTGGGCATTACGTTTGTCCTGGGGGTGATCTGCCCTAAGCGACAGGTGAAGTTCTGGCTACTGCTGAATTCGGCTGTATTGTTTGCATTGCTTTATGCGGAATACAGGTATCCTGAATGGATACGCCCTATGTATGAAAATAACCAGCTGCGCCTTGTAGATTATGGGCAGTCTTATTTTATGATATTTGTTTTTGTGGCATTGGTAACGGGCTATCTAAAAGGAAACTATTATTATGAAAAGCACAAGGCTGAGGAAAGGGAGGTGGAGCTGGTGACTTTAAATGAGGCTAAGAACAAGCTTTTCTCTATTGTTGCACACGACCTTCGTGCTCCGCTGGCATCGGTACAGAATTACCTGGAGCTGCTTAAAAAGGTGTATTTGACGGATGAGGAAAAGGACACTATTCAGGACCAGCTGCTGAATTCTACGAAGTCGACCTCTGAGATGCTGACGAATATCCTGTCGTGGACAAAGGCACAGATGGAGGGTGTATCACTGAATTTTGTACGCTTTAACCTGAACCGTGTATTGCATAATACGATGCAGGTGCAGTTTAACCTGGCGAAAGAAAAGGGGATTACGCTGAATTATCTGGATAAAAGTGATATGTTGATAGTTGCTGATCCGGATATGATGCAGCTGGTGATCCATAATCTGCTGAATAATGCGATTAAGTTTACGCCTGCGGGCGGTAAGGTGTCTGTGGTGTACAAGCAGAATGAAGAGGAATGTATGATTATGATCAGTGATACGGGGATCGGCATCAGCAAGGCGCAGCAGGAGAATATCTTTTCACTGAAGAGCAAGTCTACTTTTGGAACGAATAATGAGAGGGGCGTGGGACTTGGTTTGGTGCTTGCCAAAAGTTATGTTGAGCTGCAGAATGGGAAGATCTGGTTTGAAACTGAAGAGGGGAAAGGGACTACTTTTTTCCTGAGTTTTAGTAATAAGTAAAAAAACCAGGCATGCTGTTTTCAGGCCTTGGCCCTTTCCTTCAAAGGGGCGCAGACTGAAAACAGCATGCCTGGTTTTTTTTGTACCCTCGGGATTACCTTAGGGCTATCTAAAGTATTACAATACCGGATTACTAAAACAATAGGGAAACCGGAGAATGTGAAATCAGGGGTAAACCTGGGGAAAGGGAAGTGTTAGTGAAAAAAAACAGATAACCTGTTTTCAGGCCTTGGCCCTTTTCTTCAAAGGGGCGCAGACTGCAAACAGGTTATCTGTTTTTTTTGCCTCAGACCTATTATTAAGCTTGTTAAATCGCTTTCTCGTAAATCCTGTATTTCTTATAAGGATCCCCCTTAATAGCGATAATCGCGTTATTTACTAAATCATTATGCTCCAGCGTCCATCCAGCTTCTGCATATTCAAAACCCTTGGCCCGGTAAGACTTAATAATATTGCCGTACAAGCAAGCCTCAATACCCATTTTGCGGTAACCATCAATCACCCCTAAAAGCAGGATACGGATCCCTTTAACCTTCTTTTTGCCAAAAAGCAACTTGAAAATCCCCGTAGGAAACAATCTTCCTTTCCTGATCTTAATCTGTATCTGGTTCATATCCGGGATAGCAGCACCAAAGCCAACCAGCTTACCATTCTGCTCAGCGATAAAGCAGAAGTCAGGGTCCAGTACCAGTTTAAGGTCCTTAGCCTGGTAATCGAACTCCTCATCATTCAGAGGCACAAAACCCGTATTTTTATCCCAGGCCTTGTTATAGATCTCACGCAGTCCGTCAGCTTCCTGCTTAAAGTTCTTCATATTGATCTTGCGGATCGTAATCTCGTTGCGTTTCAGGCGTTCTTCCAGTCTGTCCATCAACTTTACCGAGCGGTCATCATAATTGTCACCAGTAAATCTCCAGGCGATCAGGTCCACCTTCTTGCGCAATCCCGTTCCTTCCAGCAGGGCCGGATAATAACTCGCGTTATAAGGCATCATCACTACAGGAGGAGAATCGAAGCCCTCAATCAGCAATCCGCACGACTCATTCGTAGAAAAGTTGACAGGCCCCATGATGTTGTTCTTTACCCCTTTATCTTTCAGCCACTTTTCGGCTGTTTGTAATAACAGGAGAGCAGACGACTGGTCATTGATACAGTCGAAAAAGCCAAAGAAGCCATCACTGGCATTATTCATGATATTGTGGCTATTGTTCAATATCGCGGCAATCCTTCCCGTAATTTTGCCTTCATCATACAGCAAAAAGCACTGCAGAGAAGAATGTTTATGAAAAGGATGTGTGGTTAAAAGATCCTTTTGGGCGATAAATAACTCCGGAACGTAATTCGGGTCATGCGCATACAGGTCGTGCGGGAAGTCAATAAATGCCTTGAGCTCCTTTTTGGATTTTACCGGAATGATTGTCTTCATTAATCTATTTTTTTCAGAGTTCTAATTTTATATTATTGTTCTTCAGTGGGGGGCTTTGACTTCAGCAGTATTAATATTACCCTCAGCAATTATTCTTAGCAGTTATTCTTAGCAGTTATGCTCAACAGTTATCCTCAGCCAGGCTTTTATTCCGCTACTCCCCGTTATCAGAGTTTTCCACAGGTAGTGCATCTATTGCAGGCAAAGCCTGTCCTGTATCTCATCTTGTCATTTATCATAAAATACGATTATTCAATTATCATTATATACGATTAACCGCTACCCCTTAGTTCTTCCGCAGAAGACGTGGCGAAATTATAAAATTTCAATTCCCTTTTCTTCAAAAGCGTCAAATATTTGTGCATTTATAACGCTTTTTGTCAGCTCTGCCTGAGAAATATCCTTGCACCAGAAAAATATGCTCACGTTACTGTTCACCTTACTCACCGGGCTGATCATAATAACAGGTTCTTTAGCCAGAAATACATTGGTATTTGCAGAGATGATCTCCCTTATTAAGCCCAGCACCTCCGTGGCGTCGAAAGGTTTCGCAATAGAAAGCGTCATATCCACACGCATATGGTTATTGCTCAGTGTCCAGTTGATAATGTTATTAGATAAGATAGCACCATTAGGAATAATGATTTCAGCACCCTCGTCGCTCATCAGCGTACTGGCGCGGACACCAATTTCCTTTACACGGCCTTTCTTATTGCTCAGTTCTACCACATCGCCAATGCGGATAGTTTTATCGAAAATGAGGATAATACCCGATACGAAATTGCTGACGATATTCTGCAGGCCCAGGCCGATACCTACACCCAGCGCACCCAGGATTACTGTGATCTTATCGATAGGTAAGCCCGATGCTGCAACAGCGATTAAAAATCCGCCGATCAATAAAACCAGTCGCGTTACGAGCAGCTTTGAGCGCTCCCCTTTATTGTCATCCATGGTATCGTCTCCAGTGTCACCAAAGAAATAAGCAATGTATTTCTGTAAGAAATTGGCTACCCATATAATGCCTAAAAACAAGACAATTCCGCCAAAGGTGAAAGAGAAACTACCTATAGTCCTGGTTGTGGTGAGCTCATCCAATATAGAGTTATACAGTCCATTAAAGATGTTAAGGTTAGTTGTGAACATCACCGTCCAGATGATGATTGCACCAATGCCAGTCAGCCTTTTCAGTCCCGCGGTAACCGGCAGCAAGTCGAAAAATTCAGGGTATCCTTTGCGGATCCTGCTGCTTTTCATTTGTAAAAGAAAAGCTTCCACAACCATCTTCGCCAGGATAGTCAGCGTCACCGCATTCAGGAAAGCGCTCACCCCTGTAGTATAGAAAATCTGGTTCAGCGTCACACGTCCGAAGATATTGCAGAGCGTAGAAATCAATGCGAAAGCGACATATATAAATCCTGTAGAGAAGATCACCCTGAACCTCTTAGACTTCTCGTCGAGCATTTTCCAGACTATAAGGCCGAAAGCCGAAGCAGCAATGCTGAGGAACAGCGACAGCCAGCGCTGGTATTTCGGCGATATGCCTAAAAGGCGCAGGAAAGCAGGGGCAATAAGGAAAAGTAAAAATATGCACCATTGATAAAACAACCTGCGGGGCAGCTTTTTATAAAAGAGGAGCGTCAGCAGTATGGCCAGCAGAATATGTACCAGCTCAATATACAGCGCAGGCGCACGTAAGTCAAATACCGGCGCCAGGCTGAAAAGGAGGATAAAGGTAATCAGGTAGGGCTGCGGCGTAAGGAAAGAAAAGTTAAAGTCATTCACCGCATCCAGCCGGTCGCGCTGTTTGAGGCTCTTGAAATTGAAGTATACCCAGAAGAAGAAGACCAGGCAGGTACATAACAGCAGCACACGGCTGCTGCGGGTATACACAAAATAGTAAGCAGAGATCTGCTGTTCGCTGTCTATCATCTTCTTAAAGTCCATATTCCCGCTGCGCGGACGCTTAGAAGTTTCCCAGATATATCTTCTCTCCTTGCCGAAAGCACGGATGCTCACTGATGTCAGCTGACTGTCGGTAAGGTAAATGAGCTCTTTAATATTGATCAGATTTGCCGAAGTACGTGCCTGCAGGTTATTGATGGAGAGCGTAGTATTTTTTAATAAGCTGTCCATTACCACATGTTTTTTCTTCAGCTCAGATAACTGGTCTTTAAACATGATACGGAGAGAAGGTAATTTGAAGATTTGTATCAGTACAGAATCCTTGCGCAGACTGAGGATCTCTGTCTTCAGTGCTCTCAGCTCCTTTTCATATTCATCAAGATCGGAAAGGCAGTCCTCATTATTGCTTTGCAGCTCTTCCAGCAGCGTCTGGTCCATCTGCAGATTTTGGAGGTTTAACATCCTGTCGCTCTGCGTAAGTCGTGTTTTTAACAGGGAAAGAGCAGTTTCATCCTGTACCAGGTGTTTCTCTATAGGAACAAGCTTAGTGAAAGAAGCCACCGTAACAGGCACTTTGTTCACCGCTTCAAATACCTTTTCGAGATGAAAAAGGTAGTCGCTTTTGGTTAGCGTAGCCGAATCCGTCAGGATGGACATATCATGATCTTTGTCTGCCATAGGATTTCTTTGTGCTAAGGCAGCCAGGCTAATGAAAGAAGCAAAGAACACAGTAATCGTGATACGAATACCTACTGGAAAAGGACGTTTTGTTATCATTGATGCTATAAGAAGAATGTAATTGTATGCCCGGATGCGGAAAAGAGCTTTCGGGATCGTCAAAAATAAGTAATAGAATTGTTATAAAGGAATTCTGAATGAAATGGGGTACGAAAAATCGAATCAGGAGGCCAATAATTTCGCTTTAACATTAGCAAACAGAAAAAAACGACGGAATGCAGGATTTTCACGCTTAGTTTAGATGATGTTTGTCATATGTGATGCAGATCATTTGTGTGTTAATCTGCTTTTACATAAAGAGTTATCTTTATTTTACATATTATTTGGATTTATTCTTAATAACTACTTATACTTGTAGAGTTATTTAAAAAGATTCTAAATAGATTGTTTAATGAAAGCAGCTTTACTCTTGATGTCTACGTGTATACTTATTGGAACTGGATATGCTCAGGAAAAGAATCCTGCTAGCAGAAAGAAAGCCGATTCTGTGGCCCGTCATTTAAAGGAAGTGGTAGTTACCGGACAATATGCGCCTCAATCTTCAAGAAATTCAATTTACCAGACACGTATCATCAGTGCAGAGCGGATCAGGCTGCGGGCGGCAACGAATGTTCAGCAGGTTTTGAGCACCGAACTGGGGTTCAGGTTTTCAAACGACTTTGTCACAGGTACAAGCAATATACAGATGATGGGAATGGATGGCCGCAATGTGAAGATCCTTTTGGATGGCGTCGCTATGGTCGACAGGTCCGATACCCGGGAGAGCCTGAACCAGGTCGACATTAACACCATTGAAAGAATAGAAATTATCGAAGGCCCGCTTGCTGTTTCTTATGGATCAGATGCATTGGCAGGGGTAATCAATATCATTACCAAAAAACCGGGAAAAGATCTCCTTAACATCCATGCAAGGGTACAGGAAGAGACCGTAGGAGATCTGTATTCTCCTTTTTCTAAAGACGGACTACATCTGCAGAATGTAGGGGCAGCATGGCAGAATAAAAATTTCAGCGTGCTTGGAGGATTAACACATAATGAGTTTAATGGTTTCAATGTTCCCGGCGCAACGGCCAGTTCTACCGAAATAGATGCAATAACCAACAGGTGGAAGCCCAAAGAACAATGGATGGCTAACACGAAACTAGGGTATAGCAAAGATAATTTCAATATCTGGTACAGAATGGACTATGTAGATGAGTCGATCGACGCAAAGGGGGGATATAATTCCAATACCTTCAAAGCCAGCAAAGCACAATATAACACCGACAGGTATACGCAGCAGCTGCAGAGCGATTACCGCCTCAACGATAAGCTTCAGCTGAATGGTGTGCTGGCTTACACCAACCTGAAACGGGCAACGGTAACAAAGATTCACAATTATTCCACTGGTACAGAAGAACTCGATACGGCACAGGGAACACAGGATATTGACAAATTCAACTCTTTCAATTTACGGACTACGCTGTTTTATAAAATGACGGACAGGATTTCTTTTCAGCCTGGCATAGACATCAATCATGACCATTCTGTGGGAGCCCGAATTACTGGTTCAACGTCAATCAATGATTATGCATTCTTCCTCTCCTCTGAAATCGGTGTACTTAAAAATGTGGTACTGCGGCCCGGGCTGCGTATAATTCATAATTCAGTTTATGATGCGCCGCCTGCTATTCCTTCATTAAATGTAAAAATGAAGATGAGTGAAAAGTTTGACCTGCGCTTTGGTTATGCCAGCGGATTTCGTTCTCCGGCATTGCGCGAATTATATTATAACTTTTTTGATGCCAGCCACTCTATTATGGGCAATGCAAATCTTAAAGCCGAACAGTCGCGCAGCTTTAATGCTTCGGTCAGCTTTACAGCGGCTGATGAGGAAGCTTTACATTTCAGCTCTGTGCTGGGCGGCTTTTACAATAATTTCAGGAACAGGATCGACTATGCTGCATATGCAGCCGATAATACCATTACTACGCTGGTTAACATCGATAAATACAGAACAGCAGGCGGAACATGGGAAAACTCTCTGTCTGGAAAGAACTTCCAGGTGTCGCTCGGGGTCTCTATGGTGGGCACATACAACGAATATTCTGCCGAAGAAGTTTTATATGGAGAGTCGCCCGCGCTGGTATGGACACCTGAGGTGAACAGCAATATCAGTTACACCTTTGCGAAGATTGGTGCCACTGTCAATTTAGCTTATAAGTTTACCGGGAAAAGGCCGGTTTATCAACTGATACCAGCAACAACAGAAACTCCTGCCCAGGTATGGCTGGCAAAAACAGGGTCATTTAGCATGGCCGATTTAATGATCACTAAAAAAATACTGAAATCGCTCTCTTTAAATGCAGGAGTGAAGAACCTGCTGGATGTAACCACGGTGAGTAATAGTGCGATGGATACAGGCGCTGCACATAGTACTGGCGCTGGTCCTTTACCACTAAACTATGGGCGATCTTATGTTGTGGGACTAAGTTTTAACATGGACATGATTACCCGGTAACAGCATCAAAAATATCAATTCATATCAATCAAAACCTATCATTTCATATCAAAATATATATCATTTTTTATCAAAACCCATCATCTTAAAATCATGAATAAATACGCTAAACTTATTGCCTTGTTATGTATCACGGCATCTTTTATGTCCTGCTCAAAAGATAGCGACCCTATAGTTGAAGTTCCGGCATCCGACGGAAGTACATTAACATTGAAAGGCCTTATCGGAACTGAAGCCGGAACCAGCGCTGGGAACAGTGTTTTTGTCGACTTCAGTACCGATAAACAAACTTCAGTAGCCCGGGAATCATGGGATCTTGGTTTTTACTGCGGATCTGATTTCAGGGTGATCCTGAACAATACTGTTGGGGCAACTGCCATCGCCCTGACAAAAACCGATTTAACAGCGGTTACTGCAGCAGATACAACTGCACTGGCTGTCAATGAGACACTGGCACTTGGTCAGGGTAAAGGAACAATGTCGACCATTGACCCTGTGGACGGCACCTCGTCAGTGTATCTGAATGGTACTGTCATCGCAGCTGTTTCTGCGACTGATGCCGATAACAAGGTTTATATCGTAAACCGTGGTGCTGCCGGAACTGCTACTGTCCGCGGATGGCAGAAAATCCGCGTCCTGCGCAGCGGTGCTGGCTATACTTTGCAGTATGCTAAAATCAATGAAACAACTTTCAAAACATTGACGGTGACTAAAGATGCGGCATATAATTTCAAAGCCGTTTCATTTGTAACAGGTGCCGTTGCAGTAGAACCCGTAAAGGCAGAATGGGACCTGCAATGGTCGCTCGCAACTTATAAAGCTACTCCAACATTGCCTTACACATTTTCCGATTTTGTGCTGATCAATTTCGTTGGTGGCGTAACAGCAGCACAGGTAGCCGTTACAACTACAGTTACCTATGCAGATTTTAAGGAAGCTGACCTTAGCGGGATTACATTTTTGGGTACCAGAGAGGTCATCGGAGGCAACTGGAGGGTAACCTCAGGCGGTACTGTAGGTGTGCTGACGGATCGCTTTTTCTTAGTAAAAGATGCTGCCGGCAATGTATATAAACTGAAGTTTGTGAGTTTCACTTCTACAGATGGCGGCGTACGCGGTAACCCGGTTATAGAATATAAATTAGTTAAAAAAGCATAAAGACAATGGTTTGTGTTTGAAAAGGCTGGCTTTCATTTGTATGGAAGCCGCCTTTTATTGCATTAAAGACAGACCGCAGGAATTTTACAGAAATCAATACTGAATTTAAAGGATTAATAAGAACTAATGATGAATTTAAAGACACTCACCATCATCAGCTGTATTGCATTTGCCGCCATGGCATGCAACAGTAACCACGATCAGCATGCGCAAGCCGGTAATGTAGCTGACAGCACCAGGATTATATCTTTAAATGGTGCCGTGAGCGAAGTACTGGTTGCCATCGGACTGGAGAAAAATATTGCAGGGACGGACATCACCAGCAATTACCCGGAAAGCCTGAAATCAAAACCCAAGTTAGGCCACAATAAAAATATCAATGCCGAAGGTGTGATGGCCCTGCAGCCCGACCTGATCATCGGTCTGAAGAAAGAAATTACACCTGCACTTGCCGCACAGTTTAAAGCCGCGGGTATCAGGTTATTGCTGGTAGATCAGGAATATACTGCTGAAGGTACTAAACAGCTGATCCATACATTGGCAGACAGCCTCCATTATGCTGCAAAAGGAGACTCTGTGGTTAAAGTGCTGGAGGGCGACCTCAGTAAACTCAAAGTAGCGGATGGCACGGCAAAAAAGCCTAAAGTATTGTTTATTTATGCAAGGGGTACCGGAACGATGATGGTTGGCGGTACAGGTACACAGGTGGATAAAGCCATTGCACTGGCTGGTGGCGTAAATGCAGTTACTGCGTTTGCAGATTATAAACCACTGACTGCCGAAGCGCTGGTACAGGCAAATCCTGATGTGATCCTGCTGTTCGACAGCGGGTTGGAAAGTTTAGGAGGTGCTGCCGGCTTAGCTAAGGTTCAGGGGATTGCAGAAACCAATGCCGGAAAGAACAAAAAGATTATCAGCATGGATGGAGAGTTGCTCAGCAGCTTCGGTCCCCGGCTGGGAATAGCCATACAGGAATTAGCCGCTAAAATTAAATGAACAGTAAAAGAGCACCAGTATTGATCTTCCTGTTACTGCTGCTTGCAGGGGTTATCATTTTATCGTCCTGTATCGGGGCGGTAAAGATCTCCCTGGCAGAGCTGTTCTCCATCTTTGCCAATAAGACAGGGATGTCTGACCTGGTCAGTTTCCATCCGCAGCAGGCAGCTGTATTGTTAAATATCAGGTTGCCC
>JAATFQ010000116.1 GCA_015655115.1 Sphingobacteriales bacterium | reverse complement strand
TCCAAATTCTTCAATAGTCTATGCCACGAGCTGCCTATATTTCTGATCTTCATCAAAAATACTGTCAAGTTGTTTAGTTAAGGCTTTCTTTTTTTCAACCGTTAGCGGCTTTTTTAGGTCAGCAATAGATCTGGATTCTCTAAGAATGTGGTCTTAGGTAAAGTATCTGTGATATTTGTTGTGAGTTTGTAAATAGTTGAGCGTGCATTTCCAGAAATTATAATAGCACTTTCTTCTGCCAATTTTGCTAAGCGCCTTTGCAGCGTACGGATGTTTATCCCGGGATTGTAAGCTAGTCTGATCTCATCAATATTTGCCCCGTTCCGAAAATCGTTTAATACTGCTAATATAGCTTTATTAAACAATTTAACTTTATCATCTTTCATAGTATCGCGACATTTACCGGGTTAATTGCGACAAATATAATAATTAATGTCGCAATAATCAATATCACGACAATTTTAATGATGGAATGTCGCAATACTCCTATTATATAATTCTTTTAGAGCTGAATATTCGGTATATTTTCACGAAGTAATTTTCGTCAAAAACCTGTTCGTCATTCAAATAGGCAAATCCTTCCCATACAAGCGACCGAGCGCAGCTTTGGCACTTCACTCACAATAAAGCAAATTGCAGATGAGTTTGGCAAGCCGCAGGACATTGTATCCTTAATTACCTTTTTAGCTTCAGATGAAGCTTATTGGGTAACAGGTGCGAGCATAGATGTATCCGGCGGATTCCGCCATTAACAGTTTAAGATTGCTTTAGTAAGCTTGAATTAGAACATTAGCTGGGATGTGAAGTACATCTGTTAATTTTCGGATCATAGACAAGCTTAGTTTTCTTTTTCCTGATAGAATCTCGGACTTTCTTGAGCGGGTACCTAATACGTTGCTAAGTTCGTTTTCAGATAAGTTCATTTGTTCCATTCGAAACTTTATAGCTTCTATTGGATTAGGATAAGAAACCGGGTAATGTACTAATTCATATTCCTTAATTAATAGGCTCAAGATTTCCAATTCATCAGAAATTGCAGAACCTTCTACGATATCAGTTTGCATCAACTCATATACATGAGCCAGAGCATTATCGTATTCTTTCTCAGTTTTAATTGGTTTTAACATAACTAATTGTTTTAGCATTTATTTTATCATACTGTTTATGCAAACCAGACAACAAATACAATTTTCAATCTGTATTCTATATCTACTATTAGGCGATAACTATCCCCATGAATATTGAATACAACTCTTTTTTCATTGAGAATAGAAGCATTTTTATATTGGGCTTTTAATTCATTTGGATTACTCCACAATGCAGAAACGGATTCTTCATGCCAACTTAATAATGCCTGCTCTGCCTGATGGAATTCTTGAATATATTCATTTAGAGTTTTTATTGCTATCACTCGCATATTTAACAAATATACTAATCCGTTCCCAATTCGGGAACTAGTAATTATTATAAAGCCACACTTGCTAAACTAATAACAGATTCCAAATTATGAAAGCATGCTTAATATTCAAAGCGGCCTTCTGCGTGAACTGGGTAGTTCGTGTAGGAGGCCTAACCTTTTTATCAGTTGTATAGCATAAATATCCAATATCTGGTGCGGATGGATACAGAGGTTGTAAACACCGCGCATTGCAAATTTCATAAACCAATAACCCCTGACTTTGTTATGCCTAAAAACTAAAGCTAAAAAGAGATGACTATGAAAGATCCAGAAGAAAAAGACGAGCAAGCGCAAGACACTAACGGTGAAGCTGCCAGGCAGCAGTCAACCGATACCCCAAATACCGAATGGGACAAAAATCAGCAGATAGATGAGGAAGGAAATGAAATTGGTCCCGACGATATCAAATAAAACAATATGAGAAAGATTTTAATGGTATTGACCTCCCATAGTGCGATGGAAAATACCGATAGCAAAACCGGGGTCTGGCTTGGCGAGTTCACCGATCCCTATTACGAATTCATCGATACAGGTTATACGGTAACTCTCGCCAGTCCCAAAGGCGGCAGGCCACCAGTAGACCCGATGAGCGAGCTGACGGAAAACATCACCAGTTCTAACCGCAGGTTCCAGGATGATGAGCATGCAAAAACAGCCTTCAGCCAAACCAGTGTACTGGATCAAGTCAGTCATACTGACTATGATGCCGTATTTTACCCCGGTGGACACGGCCCGATCTGGGACCTGGCGGTAGACAACAACAGCGGTTTGCTAATTCTTGATTTTCTGGATTCAGGCAAGCCTGTCGCGGCAGTATGTCATGGTCCGGCAGCACTCATCAGTGCAGAAAGGCAAAGACCCGGCTTTTTGAAAGGTAAAACCATTTCCGCCTTCAGTAATACCGAAGAAACCATGGTCGGGCGTAGCGGCAATGTTCCCTATCAGCTGCAAACCCGCCTGGAAGAACTGGGTGCAGAAGTAAAAACAGCACTGGTACCATTTCTATCTCATGTAGAAACAGATGGGCTTTTGATCACAGGGCAGAACCCGCTTTCAGCAGGACCTACCGCTAAAGCCCTGATCGAAGTGCTGGAGTCGTAAACTGATTCAGCTATCAATAACCGCGATGGAAGAAGCCCAGCGATCATATATCTTATGAGGAGAACAATAGGATAACTAATTTAAGGAATGTCACTTGTATCCCCTGCAACACCTTGTCCTACGCGAATGGAAGAAATGGAAGAGGAGCCGTCGTGAATCTTATCCTGATTTTCGCTGATATAAATTGTTGGGGTTTTTCCAAACATCTTTTTAAATTCGAGGCTAAAATACTTCCTGTCGCTAAAACCTACAGCATAAGCGACTTCAGCGATAGAAAAATTGGGATTTTGGAGCATTTTGGCGGCTTTTTTAAGACGTAAAGACTTTATAAGATCATTTACCGAAAGATCCGTAAGCGAGCGTATCTTCTTATAGAGCACAGGTTTACTCATTCCGATTTCTATAGCCAATATCGGTACACCAAAGTCGGGCTCTGCCATATTATCTTCAATGATCTGAATGATTTTATTAAGAAAATTCTGTTCAGTTTTGTTGACAATAAGGTTCTTTGGTTCCAGTGTCATGATCTGAGCGAACTTCTTCCGAAGGTTTTCCCTAGCACTTAACATATTCTGAATTTTTAAGCGAAGTAATTTATCGGTAAAAGGTTTGCTTATATAAGCATCAGCGCCAGTTTCCAGACCGTTAACTTCGTGAATATAAGCAGATCTCGCTGTTAGCAGAATTACCGAAATATGACTTGTCCGTTCATCCGTCTTTATTTTCCGGCAAAGTTCCAAGCCATCCATTCCGGGCATCATTATGTCGCTGATTACTAAATCTGGCAAGAGAGTAGCTGCTGTTTCCCATGCCTGTAACCCATTTTCCGCTTCTAAAATTTCATAATCATTCCCCAACGTATTACTGAGGTGTTGTCTAATATCATCATGGTCTTCAGCTAGTAGGATAGTATAGGTAAACGGCTGTAAACAGCCAGCAGAAGATTGCCTGGCATTCCTTTTCTGGACAATTGGTGCATGCGGAACGCTGTATGCTGATTCTGGTCTGCGATACAATGCGCTTGGCGGCTGTTGATGAATGTTCACGATTGTATCTGCCGGCAAGGAAACCTTAAAACAGGTAAAACCTGAATGACCGTCTTCTGCCGGGATACTTAGAAAGGAAATGGTACCCTGATGTAGTTCCACAATTCGTTTAGATAAAGACAAGCCTAAGCCTGTTCCTATATCTGTACTCGGATTGATCTGATAGAAATCATTAAAAAGATTGGGTTGACTGGCCGTGGGGATGCCTTTTCCTGTATTAGAAACTTCTATCGTTACAGTGATGTTATTTTTTTTCAAGCTTAAATTTACGATGCCATTCAATGCACAAAATTTGATCGCATTAGAAAGCAGGTTAAACAGTACCTTTTCTAATTGCATTGGATCAAATACGCATGCTATCTCCTGTTCTTCCGGCTCAAAGCTATATCTTATGTTTTTACTCAGGGCAAGGTTCTGAAAAGCAAGAAAGATCTCTTTGCAAAACACTACAATGTCCCCCTTGCTGAGCTGAAGGACCATATGACCACTTTCAATTTTTCTGAAATCCAGCAACTCGTTGACCAGGCTGTGTAGCCTGTCGGTACTGGTTCTGATTAAACGCAGACTGTTATTTATCTGGAGATCATGAGTGGTCATGTTAATCAATTTTTCCAGAGGTCCAAAAATCAGGGTAAGGGGAGTACGGATCTCATGCGAAATATTAGTGAAGAACTCCAATTTGTGAGCATTTACTTCCTTTTCTTTTTTCAGAACGACTCTGATTAATAGGTAACGAACAACTAAAATTGCCAGAGAGGCGATACAACAAGTATAAATGACATAGGCCCACCAGGATTGATAAAATGGGGGGGAAACGGTGATGGTCAACTTTCTGATGTTTTTGCTGTATGTTCCATCATTATTTATTCCTTTTATAAAGAATGTATAAGTTCCGGCGGGTAGATTCGTATAAGTGGCATAAGGTGTAGAAACATATGACCATGTTTTATCATAACCTTCAAGCTTATAAGCGTATCTGTTTTTTTCGGGCTTAATGAAGTTGAGGAGCGCAAATTCAAGTGTAAAGGTGTTCTGGTTATGACCAAAATTAAGATGTTCTTTTAGACCAATGTTCTTATTTAACAGATGATCAGGACCATTGATTGTCACAGGCTTATCTAAAAGACGTAAACCAGTCATAATGACCTGGTCCCGTTTGGTATTGGTGAGTATTTTATTAGCAAAAAAACTAACAAAACCTTGGAAACCACCAAAGAAGAGCTCTCCGGATAAACTTCTGAAAGAAGCTTTTTTATTAAACTCATTACCTGGTAGGCCATCACTCGTGTTATAGTTTCTGAAGGTATGGCTGAACCTGTCAAAACTGGAAAGTCCATTACCCGTACTTAGCCACAGGTGGCCATTGCTATCTTCTTCAATACCGATTACATTATTGTTACACAAACCATCTTCGGTAGTGTAAGTAATAAATCTTTTCTGTTTTTTATCATAGCGGCTAACCCCGCCATAATAAGTCCCGAACCAAAGCTCCCCATCCCTGGTTTTAGTAAGGCAGTTCACTGTATTACTACCGAGGCTGTTCGCATGTTCGATCATATTGTTAAAGACAGTTAAGATCTTTGTTTTCCGGTTCAGCAGAAGGAGTTCATTGATGGTTGCGATCCAAGTGTCATCACCGTCCATAAAAATCAGATCTACAGATTTTCCCTTAATTCTTCTATTGATGAGTGGATATTCCAACTGGCTGAACTTGTTCTTTTTTACATTTGAAACAACGATTCCGCTTTTTTGTGTTCCTATCCAAAGCTGTCCTTTCTCATCTTCGGTGATTGTATTGATCTCTTCAATCAGTGTTTCAGGAATAGCCGGATTTAAAAGATACCGTTTAAATGAGTCTGTAGTTGTTTCAAAAGAATTTAGGCCTCCGCCATGGGTTCCAACCCATAATATGCCGGAGTGATCCAGGTAGAGGGTCTTGACAAGATTGGAACCAATCGAGTACTCATCACCCTTTTTAGTCAAATACCATTTATATTTGCCGGTTTTTCGGTTATAGTAATTGAGTCCCCCTCCCTCGGTGCCAATCCAAAAGTTATTTTTTTTGTCCTCAAGGAGAGAGCTGATGATGTTGCAGTTGATACTTGGAAGATAATTGTTTTTCTGATAAGATATAAAACGAGTGACGTAAGGGTAGGAAATATTAATTCCTCCATAGTATGTGCCTACCCACATTGACCCGTTTTTATCTTTATAAATACTGTAAACGGAGTTTTGGCTAAGACTTTTTTTATTTGCTGAATCATACCGGTACGAGGTTACTTCACCGGTTCGGGTATCCATAATGCTGAGTCCTTCTAACGTTCCAATCCATAACTTGCCCATGTTGTCCAACGCTAGCTTTCTGACGACATCGCTGATGATGGATCCACGCTCAAGACTATGCCGGAAGGTGATAAAGTTTCCAGAACTATCATTATATAAATTCAACCCGCCGTTCTGTGTGCCTATCCATAATTGATTATCCTTGTCTTCAACTAAACTAGTAATATAATTATCGCTGAGTGATCGGTGGTCGGTAGTGTGGTAAAATCTTTGAAAACGTAACTGGCCGTTGTTATCGATAATCCTGCAAAGCCCTGTAGAGGTCCCCACCCAGATATTTCCCTGCACATCCTGGTAGAGGCAACGGATATTATTGCCTGGCAAATCAGTTGTAGTTGCGTTGACATGTTCCGTAAATTGCCTGTTTTCTGGATGTTTAAGTAGCAGTAAGCCGGATTCGGTGCCAACCCATAGCTGTCCGGAACGGTCTTCTAACAGAGAAGTAACACTCTTAGCAGACTCATTTTTTCGCCTATATTGATTGTTGATATCAATGAATGTGTCGTGCTCATAGTCATAAACAGATAGTCCGTAATCAGTACCTACCCAAAGCGTTCCACGGCTATCCTTAAGTAGCACATTAATGTAGTCGTTCTTAATAGAATTAGTATCACGAGTATTCTCTTTATATGTCTTGAAACGGTAACCGTCATAGCGGTTTAATCCATGTCGTGTACCCATCCACATAAAGCCATACTTATCCTGAACGATAGAGATAACAGAGTTCTGAGACAGCCCTTTATCCATGTTTAAGTGATCGAAGTGTACTTCTTGCTGGGCTATAGCTGTAATAGAAAGAAACTGAAAAAGTAAAGACCAAATCCTGACTGTTTTATAACCCGAAAACTTCCTGAATGACATGAATTCAAAGTGAAGAAAAAATATTGTTTTTTCCTAAAATATGAGCTGCTTTTAACAATTTAACCCCTATATACTTACGTATTTACCCCTGCAAATTTTCAGATCATGATATGTTTGTATTGATCAGAATGATTTAATAATAAGCAATCTAATAATAACCATTTAAACAAACATTATGAAACTAACCTCAATTTGCATTGCCCTAATCTGTATGTTTTCCATTGGAGCTTGTAAGAAGATCACAGCTTCTGCCGACGTAGCTGCTAATAATACTACAGATACTGTTTATACCAGTGATCGTACTTATAATCTGAACGTCGTTTATTTTGTGCCTACAGATAACCCAGAGATTGCCGGTTACCAAAAACGTCTCTCTGAAATTTTGTTGCGAGCGCAAGAGTTTTATGAAAGCGAGATGCTCCGTAATGGCTATTCGGATAAAACCTTCGGTCTGTTAAAAGATGCTGACAAAGGACTGGTTAAAATTATTTTAATTAAAGGCAATCTGGGTAAAGCGAGTTATCCGTACACCGGTGGCAGCACAGCGGTTATGACAGAGGTAACCGCTTATAGATCGGCACACCCAGATGAATTTAGTAGCGATCATTCGCTGATCATTCTTCCGGCTGCCTCTTATAGCAGTACTGGCGAACCCGGGGGAGTTCCATTTTATGGAACCGGGAAAAATTGCTATGCACTCGATTACGCTGATTTTGATCTAAAATATTTAGGTTCCTCAGATACGCTCGGTACACGGATGACAAAATGGACCGGTGGAATGTTCCATGAACTGGGACATGGCCTAAACCTGCCGCATAACTGTGCCAAGCAATCGGAGCGAAGTAATCTAGGAACTGCATTGATGGGGTCAGGCAATCTCACATACGGTTTATCTCCAACATTTCTTACCAGTGCCGACGCGGCTATACTGTCAAATAACCAGGTCTTTAATACAGGCGCTGCTACATATTATGGAAGCGTCACTTCAGCAATTTCCAGGATTCATTCTTCTTATAACGCTACAACAAATGCGATCATTGTTTCTGGCCGCTTCACTACAAATATCCCTGTTACAGACATCCTGTATTACAACGATCCAGACGTGAACGGTGAAGGAACTGGAGCAAACCATGATTACAATGCAGTCGCCTGGAGTACAAAGGTGATTGGAGTGGACAGCTTTTACGTAGAAATGCCTGTAACCGACTTTCAGTATAAAACTACCTACGATTACCAATTGAAAGTAAAGCTGGTACACAATAATGGAACAGTGAAAGAAACAGTTTACAATTATCAATTTGTAAATTCTCAGGTGGTGATCGATATTAACACAAAAGACGAACTTAGCCGGACTGGCTGGAGTGTAGACTCCTACAGTTCACAGCAAACTAGCGCACCGGCCACAAGCTTGATCGATTCGAACCTGAGTAGCAGTTGGCATTCTCAATACTCGGTTGCTCCTGCAGCGGTATACCCTCATTATGTTACAGTCAATCTTGGATCTGTACAGACCGCAAGTGGTTTCATTATCGGGAATGGTGCTTCCCGACCCGTGAAAACCTTCGATTTTCTGTATAGCACTGATGGAGTGACCTATACTTTGGCAGGCTCTTATACTCTACAGAAAGTAACCGCCAAACAGGCATTTTATTTTACCACACCCTTGAATCTGAAATACTTTAAAATCTTGGCGAACAGTAGCTGGGACGGAACACAATATGCCCAGTTGTCCGACGCCGGTTTATTCTTTGATTAAATGGTTAAGCGCCGGGTTTAAGGAAGACAAAACGGATAATAAGTTAAGACTGCCCGGCTTTTTTGGTGAGGTGGCAGTGTATCCTCTTGAGATACACTGCCATTGCGCTTTATAGTGGAAAGCTGTGTTGCTTTCACCAACGTAAAGAACTATGATCCATGGAAATCTTACGTGCTGTGTTCTCTTCATGCCTGAAGCGGAAAATTTACGATTTCACCCCTATAAATTTAGAATTTTATCCCTGTCAAAAGGATTTAATCGCACACATTTGGAATTTACAACCATTCAAAACAAATCTTTAAAACCAAAACAATGAAAAAACTTTACACTTATTTTCGGCGCTGCAGGGAATGTTTTATTCCGGTATGTAAGCTCAGGGCAGGACTAACCCTTTTGGTACTGCTTATCCTGCCAACCCTTAATGTGCTTGCTCAAAAGGTAATGATCACCGGAACTGTTAAAGACGCTCAGGGCGGCGTGCTTCCGGGAGTGAGCGTTATGCTTAAGGGAACCGCACTGACCACTACCACAAATGAGAACGGTAAATACCAGATCAGCGTACCCGGAAGGGGAAGTACCCTGATCTTCCGCTTTGTGGGATATGGAAGCCAGGAACTCACTGCAGGAGCTTCCGGCCCTCTGAACGTAGTATTGCAGGAAGAAAATAATAAACTGGATGAAGTAGTTGTGGTGGGTTACGGCACCCAGAAAAAAGTGAACGTGATCGGTTCCATCGCAACAATTGACGCAAAATCTATAGAAAACAGACCTGTTTCCAATCTATCTTCATCTCTGGGCGGGCTTAGCTCAGGCGTGAGTGTAAGACAAAGTTCCGGCCAACCGGGTTCAGATGGCGCAACTATACGGATTAGGGGTACAGGGACACTCAACAACAACGGTGCGCTAGTCATCATTGATGGAATGATTGGAAATATGGATGCCGTGAATCCGATAGATGTGGAATCTGTATCGATATTGAAAGATGCAGCAGCAGCTTCTATCTATGGTTCCCTTGCTGCAAACGGTGTAATTCTCATCACTACAAAAAAAGGGAAATCAGGTAAGACCTCAGTAAGTTACACGGGGCTCACTTCGATCGCCACTCCAACCAATATGCCTGGTTTTGTGACCGACTATATTACCCATATGCGCCTGGTTAACGAAGGTTATTCCAATCTGGGACAAAGTCCTGTTTATACGGAGGCCACCATTGCTCTATGGGCAGCAGCCAATGCCAATCCGGATGGATTTACTGCCGAGGGTATACCGAACTATGTTGCTTATCCGAATACTGATTGGGCAAAAACGATATTCGAGAACAATGTTGTCCAACAGCACAACCTATCTATAAACGGGGGTAATGAAAATACTCAGTTCCTACTTTCAGCAGGTTACCTGAACAATCCCGGAACGATGGCCAATACTGGAGTGGATAAATATAATTTGCGGATGAATGTAGAAACCAGAATCACTAAATTTCTGACCTTGGGTACCCAGACATTTGCTTCTTTACAGAATAGCGGATTGGGCAATACCAGTAATGCCTTTAACTATTTGCGTCAGACCACTCCTGGTGTATATCCGGTTTATAATGGTTTATATGGTTATGCAGCAGCAGCAGAAGAATCTTCTACTGCCAACAATATTCTCTCTTATTTATATAGTACAGGAGGGGATGATCAGGAGACCAGGTTTAATACCACTGTATTTGCCAAAGTAGATATCCTTAAAGGATTGCAATTGGAGAGCAGGTTCAATTATTCAACGCGCTTTGAGGAACAAAATACACACAGTAATACATTCGAAAGATGGAACTTTGCCACAAACACGGTTAAAAGTACTGCGACCTCGCCAGATCAGCTCAACACCTATTATTCCTTTGATAAGGACTATAGGACTACTATAGACAATACGTTGAAGTACAATATCACTATTGGAAAGGACCATGATTTAGGAGTGCTGGCCGGATATAATCAAAGCTATTTCAATTATTATAATTTTAATGTAACTAAACAGGGTTTAATTGATGAGACCATTACTACACCCTCGTCTGCCACCACATTGCTATCCTCCACAGGCGATGAATATGACTATTCCATACGTTCGTATTTTGGCCGTTTAAATTATGCATTTAAAAGCCGCTATCTCATAGAAGGTGTATTTCGGTATGATGGTTCTTCACGTTTCTCGGCAGATAACCGCTGGGGATTCTTTCCTGCATTTTCAGCAGGGTGGAGAATTTCCCAGGAGCCCTTTATGGCGAATATAAATAATTCGATCAGTAACCTTAAACTCCGGGCTTCCTGGGGTAAGGCTGGTAACAATGCTACAACATCTTATTTTAATGGGACTTCAACCTCTGGGAATTATGATTATCAAGCTGCTTATGGATCTACGAAATATTCATTCAATGGGACTGCTGCCAACGGGTTGATCTCCAATAAATTCGCTAATGAAGACATGCAATGGGAAACCACTACTACCACTAACATCGGTCTTGATGGTGATTTGTTCAAGGGTGCCGTGAACTTTGAAATTGATCTCTATCACAAAAATACCGATGGCATATTATTTACCCCAACGATACCACTGACGGCTGGAACAGCAACCGCGGCGATTGAGAACATTGCGGAGGTCTCCAACAAGGGAGTTGAAATCACCTTAGGCTATTCAGGAAAAACCGGAGAGTTCAAGTACGGAGTTTCCGGAAATATTGCGTATAATTTTAACCGGGTAGAAAAGTATAAAGGTGCATTCAGTTCCGGATATACAACAGATGCATCAGGAAATAGTGTATACAGTTCCAATCTGGGTAGCGTGTCGAGTGGCAGTACCACACGTATTTTGCAGGGGCATACTTATAATGAACTTTATCTGTATAATGTATATAAAGGCAGTAGAAATTCCTTCAATGCTGATGGCAGTGTAAATGCAAACGGAGGTCCTAAAGATGGGATGATCCGCACTACACAGGATATGGCCTGGCTAAATGCAATGATCGCCGAAGGGTATTCTTTTCAGCCCGCTGGCAGTGTAGGTAAAAATAAACTTTACTACGGTGACCTGATCTATGCAGATAATAATGGGGATGGGATTTACGGGAACTCTTATGATCAGAGTTTTACAAATAAATCTTCAACACCAAAATACAATTTTGGATTCTCTTTTGATGTTGCGTATAAAAACTTTGATTTTTCTATGTTATGGTCCGGCAGCCTGGGCATGTGGTACTATTGGAATGCTATTGGTTATAACAATTCTATCGTTTCTTTAGGTAACGCGGTAAGTACGCTTATTGCCGGCGATCATTATTATTACAATGCGGACAACCCTTCTGATCCCGCTAATAACATTACTGCACACTATCCAAGATTGAAAAACACTACGGATGTGCAGAACGCAAATGTAGCCAGTGACTTTTATTTGTATAACGCCTCTTACGTTAAACTAAAAAACCTGCAGATCGGATATTCTCTTTCCAAAAAATTAACTACTAAACTAGCCATGAGTAGGGCAAGGATCTTCCTTTCCGGGGAAAACCTGTTCACTATCACCAGTTATCCGGGGCTTGATCCTGAGATCGGTTCCGGTGTGGGGTATCCGACAATGCGCCAATATGCGCTGGGCTTAAATGTTACCTTCTAATTCAACATCAAAATGAAAAAAATTATTGCTATATGCATCCTGGCAGCATTATCCACCAGCTGCAAAAAGAATCTTCTGGAAACAACACCGTATTCTTCCGTAGCTTCAGAGACCATGTGGACAACTGACAACCTGACTGATCTTGGCGTAACCGGCGTGTATGCTGCTTTGCGTTTAGGTATCAATACCGGTGACGCATCCGGACTGGAACTCTATCAGATGGACAGATTCGGTCTGACTGGGCAAACTTCGGGATCGGAAGCCCTTATGACCGGTACAATTACACCAAATAACGGCAACTTTAGTAGTACCTGGCAAAACATGTATGAAGGGATTCAAAGAGCAAACGACGCTATCACAAATATACCGTTGAAATCTCCTTCATCCGATGCTAAAAAAGCAAGGTACATCGCGGAATGTAAATTTTTACGGGCCTATTTTTACCTGCGCCTGAACCAGCTGTTTAAAGGTGTGCCGATCTATACCGAACCCTTCCTCCCCGCAGAAGCTACCTTGCCGAGATCTACAGAAACCGAGGTTTGGAACCAAGTGGTCGCCGACCTTACAGATTGTATCAATGAAGCAAATGTGGACGACCGTTATGCAAGCGGAAATTCCCTATATGGCCATGTCACTAAAGGTGCGGCCTATGCCATGCGTGGCAAAGCTTACCTGTACATGGAAAAATGGGACCTGGCTTCGGCAGATTTCGCAAAAGTAAAGGATGCTGGTTACAGTCTGTTCTCCGATTACCAGTCGCTTTTCAAAACGGCAAATGAACAAGCTCCAGAGATGATCTTCTCCATTCAGAATATCGGTGTTTCTGGATATGGTTCTACAACGCAATTCTTTTGCGGAAGCAGGTCCTCTTTTGGGTCTGACTGGAATACCTATCATATTTCTCCCAATCTGGTTGATCTTTATGAGAATGCTGATGGTTCCAAATTTGACTGGGACAAAGTTTTGCCGGGTTATTCCAACCTTACTGTGGCACAAAGGGAAGTCTACTTTTTACGGAACAATCTGACCACTACTGAAATTGCCGCAGCCACAAAAAGAGGCGCAAATATGAGCCTTTACCTGCCAACCGGCAATGAAGAACGTATTTTACAGGCTTACGCAAACAGGGACCCTAGGCTTGCGGCCAATGTGATTACCCCCTATTCCACTTACGTGGGGGTGTATAACAGTATCAATGCAACGGTTACTTCACGCTGGCCATACCGTTCTGAGGCTGCTGTGAACGGTGACCTGAGAACGGATACGCAGAGTTATTTCTATTATCTTTACCGGAAATTTGTATACGAAGGGGCCTCTGAAACTCCAAATAGGGCTTACAGCCCAACGGATTTCCCAATTATACGTTATGCCGACGTATTGCTGATGTGGGCAGAGGCGCTGAACGAAACGGGTGCCACTGCAGATGCCATCGCCAAAGTAAACGAAGTGAGAACCCGGGCTGGTGTGGCGGTGTTACAGATGGGCAATGCGTCAGCAGGTACTTTTGTTTCCGGACAGGCAGACCTGCGTGAACGGATCAGAAATGAGCGCCGAGTAGAATTTCCGAATGAAGGAATCAACTTCTTCGATGAACTGCGTTGGAAAAGCTGGAAAGAAAAAGTATTCTATACCGGTAATGGGGTGAAACAGATCTGGGGAACTGTGGTGTACGCCTATTCGTTCCAGGGTGATTACCTTTATAACTGGGCCATTCCGCAGGTTGAACTCCAGAGAAATGAAAATCTGAAGCAGAACTCGGGCTGGGCAAATTAAAAAAACATGAATAAACTGATTGCCTTTATTTGCTGCTCCTTCTTTCTAATTAACACTGCCCAAACCACCAGCATCGTTAAAGCCGGTGCTGGTGCTGCAGACAAAGAGAAAACCGTAACTGTTGTTTCATCTGCTTGTCAGCTAAGGTGGAAGAAGCTGGAACTAACCACGTTTTTCATTTTAGGATGAATACGTTTACCAACAAGGAATGGGGGTATGGCAAAGATAATACCGCTATACATCATGACCGTTTTTGTCTCTGGCCAAGCTGGTTTACACGTTATACGATCCCGTTTAAGCAGATGCTGAAGTTTGATCCGGCTTCCCCCTCCAGGTTGGGCCTCAGTATCGTGGCTTCACGTGTAAATCCTGTCCTAGCAGAAATCGGACGCTATCAATCAAATTATTATACCTATACCGGCTATCCTTCCGGCCGGTACTTTTTTAAACCTTATATCTTATGAAAAAATCCTTTTTGGTCACCGCGCTGTTTGCCGTCAGTCACTTCTCCTTATCTGCCCAAATATCCAGGGCAACCCCCCAAAAAATGGCCGACCTGATTGACCACGAATTTAAATTTGCAACCGCGCAATATAAAGTACTGGCCAAAAACGTCAGCCCCGGGAAAACTCCTCAGAGTTTTGCTGCCGGGAAACCAATAAATATGGGCATCAAATGGTGGTGCAGTGGTTTTTATTCGGGAACCCTATGGTATATCTACGAACAAAGCAAGGACACGCAAACCAAAGCAGAGGCAGAAAAAGCACTGCAGCTGATTGAGCCAAACCAAACCTATACAGGAAACCATGATCTTGGATTTATGATGTTCTGCAGTTTTGGAAATGCTTACAGGATTACGCAGAAACCAGCCTACAAAGCTGTCGTAGAGCGCTCTGCGGCATCGCTGGTGACCCGTTACCGCCCCATCATCAAGTCCATACAGTCCTGGGAAAAAAGTAAATACTGGCAATGCCCGGTGATTATTGATAACATGATGAACCTGGAAATGCTCAACTGGGTAAGTGATCATGGTGGCAACCCTGCTTATAAAGAAATTGCTATTAACCATGCCAATACAACGATGAAAAATCATTTCCGTCCCGATTACAGTTCCTACCACGTGGTAGATTATGATCCGCTAACCGGTAAGATCCTGAAAAAAGCGACCTGGCAGGGAGCCGCTGATTCTTCCGCCTGGTCAAGAGGGCAGGCCTGGGGTTTATATGCCTATACCATGATGTACCGGTTTACGAAAGATCCTGCTTACTTGAAAGAGGCCGAAGGGATTGCAGGATTTATCCTGAACAACAAAAATTTACCGGAGGATAAGATTCCATACTGGGATTTTAACGCTCCCGGCATTCCAAATGCAAAGAGGGATGCTTCTGCTGCTGCGGTGATGGCCTCTTGTTTACTTGAACTAGCCCGGTACAGCGATGGTGATCAAAAACTCCGTTATAAATCTGCCGCTGAAACGATGCTAATCTCGCTTTCTTCACCGGTTTATCATGCCAAAGCAGGTCAGAACGGTGGATTTATCCTGATGCACAGTACTGGCGCTTTACCGCTGCATTCCGAAATTGACGTGCCTCTAATTTATGCAGACTATTATTATCTGGAAGCGCTGGCCCGTTATAAACAATGGTACCTTTAATACTCCGGTTATGAAATATCCACTACACTTCACCGAACGGGGACGCTGCGCCTTTAAATTACTGTGCCTTTTGTCGCTTGGCATCTGTCTAAGCGACGCTGTTTACGCACAGCAGAAGAAACAACAATCAGAGCCAGTCAGTTCCGGACTGCAGGACCGGGCTTTTTGGGTGAAAACCCTGTATCGTATATCCTATCCCGTGATCCACAATCTGGCTGAGGGGACATTAAAGAAAAATATGCCAACGGAAACAGGATCCCATTACGGGTTGCAGGTTGGTAAGGTAACTTACCTGGAAGCACTGGGACGCACTATAGCAGGGGTTGCTCCATGGCTTGAACTTCCGGATGATGATACTAAAGAAGGGAAATTGCGTAAGTCGCTCCGTGGGGAATTGCTGAAAGGACTCGCAAATTCTGTAGATCCGCAAAACCCGGACTATATGAACTACCGCACAGAGGGGCAGCCCATTGTAGACGCCGCCTATGTTGCGCAGGCATTTCTCCGTGCGCCAAAAGCGCTATGGGAACCTTTGGATGACCTGACCAAAAAGAGGTTTGTTGAAGAATTCAAGACATTGAGAACCCGGAGCGGCGCTTATAACAACTGGCTGCTGTTCTCAGGACTGACGGAGGGTTTCCTGCTGAAGATAGGGGAGAGTTATGACCCCGCACGGGTGCAGTTTGCTGTCAATAAGATGAAGGAATGGTATGTTGGCGACAGCTGGTATAGTGACGGGGAACTCTTCAGCATGGACTATTACAATTCATATGTAATTCATCCGATGCTGACAGACCTGACGGGTATTTTGGCAGCGGCAAAAAAAGTGCCCTGGCGGGAATATGACCAGACTTTAAGGCGGATGGTCCGTTATGCTGAATACCTGGAGAGGGTCATTTCACCCGAAGGCACCTACCCGGCTTATGGCCGTTCCATTACTTACCGGATGGCCGCTTTCCAGGCGTTGGCCCAGGTGGCCCTGATGCAGCAGCTGCCGGATTATATTCAGCCCGCCCAGGTGCGCTGTGCGCTGACGCGTATAATGCACAACCTGTATGATGGAAATCAGAATTTTGATGCCAATGGCTGGCTGGTGCTCGGTTTTAACGGGCATCAGCCCGAAGTGGCCGATACCTACACTTCAACAGGCAGTCTCTACATGACCACCCTTGGGTTTTTAACGCTTGGACTGCCAGCTGAAAATGTTTTCTGGTCAGCTCCCGCTGCCCCCTGGACAAGTGTAAAAGCCTGGAAGGGTGACCAGATCAAAAAGGATTATAAAATAGAATATTAAACATCCGGATGTAAACCCGGAAAAAACACGAAAAATAGCATGAGAAATATTTTTTTACCATTGCTGTTACTGCTGATGCTGAATGCGGATTTAACTGCGCAGACTAAAAACAGCGGGCAAAAACACACCTTCGCCATCACTGATGGCAGTTTTATGCTGGACGGCAAACCTATACAGATCCATAGTGGTGAGATGCACTATGCAAGGATTCCCAAACCTTACTGGCGCCACCGCCTGAAGATGATGAAAGCCATGGGGCTGAATGCCGTGGCTACCTATGTATTCTGGAATTATCATGAAATTGCACCCGGTAAATGGGATTTTGAATCTGGTAACCATAACGTTGCGGAATATATCAAAATAGCGCAGGAGGAAGGTTTGTTCGTTATCCTTCGTCCGGGTCCTTATGTATGTGCAGAATGGGAATTTGGGGGATATCCATGGTTCCTGCAAAAGGTTCCCAACATGGTGATAAGGGGGAATAACCCGCCATACCTGGGTGCCACCAAAGCATATTTTACCGCGCTCTACGGCCAGGTAAAAAATCTGCTGGTGACCAACGGGGGGCCTGTTGTGATGGTTCAGGGGGAAAATGAATTTGGCTCTTATGTATCGCAGCGCAAGGATATCAGTTTGGAAGAACATAAAAAATACAGTGCCGCAGTATTTCAGCAATTGAAAGATGTGGGATTTAACGTTCCTTTTTTTACATCGGATGGCAGCTGGCTTTTTGAAGGAGGAGCACTTCCTGGTGCTTTGCCTATGGCTAACGGGGAAGATGATGTGGCTAACCTGAAAAAGGTGGTCGATCAGTTTCATAGCGGTAAAGGCCCCTATATGGTAGCAGAGTTCTATCCCGGCTGGCTGGATCATTGGGCAGAACCTTTTCCTAAAGTAAAAACAGAGAACACCGTAAAACAAACACGTAAATACCTTGAAGGGGGGGTGTCCTTCAACTATTATATGGTCCATGGCGGAACAAACTTCGGCTTTACCTCAGGTGCAAATTATGATATTAAGCATGATATACAGCCAGACCTGACCAGCTACGATTATGATGCGCCGATCAGTGAAGCCGGCTGGGCCACAGAAAAATATGACTCTCTGCGCAATATTTTAAAGGATGCGAAAACTCCTGCAGTTCCGGCACGTATGCCGGTAATAGCTATTGAGACGATCAATTTAACTAAAGCTGTAGACCTGGAAGATATCAAAAATACACTCAGTCCGGTCAATGAGGACAGGCCGCTGACTTTTGAAGAACTAAACCAGGGACATGGTTATGTTTGGTACAGCAGGAAGTTTAATCAGCCGATCAGTGGTAAACTTGAGCTTGCCGGTTTAAGGGACTATGCTATCGTATATGTAAATGGAACCAAAGTTGCCGAACTGAACAGCTATTATAAAACTTATGATTGTGATATTGATATTCCTTTTAACGCTACACTGGACATCGTAGTTGAAAACATGGGCAGGATCAACTACGGGGCGAAAATCGTAAATAGCACTAAAGGCATTATTTCCCCGGTAATCATTGGTGGTAAAGCCATTACCGGTAGTTGGGAAATGTATAAAATGCCAATGAGCCGGGCGCCTGATCTCTCAGCCCTCTCCAATACTGCTGCCGCCGGAAAACCTGCGATATACCAGGGAGAATTTAACCTCGAAAAAATAGGGGATACATTCCTTGACCTGCACAGCTGGGGAAAAGGGATCGTCTTCATTAATGGAATCAATATCGGGCGTTATTGGAGTGTGGGGCCGCAGCAAACCTTATATGTGCCGGGATGCTGGTTAAAAAAAGGTAAAAATGAAATTATTATATTCGAACAGAAAAATGATGTCATACAAGAAACGATAAGCTCTGGGACTATACCTGTGCTGGATGCTTTGGTGCCCGAAAAGGGCTTGACTAAATAAACTGATACTATTCCATCAATCTTAAAAAATTATGTTCAACGTTTCCTTCCTGTACCGCCCTGTTTACAAATCCATAGGTATAAGTCTCCTTCTCCTGCTCAGCGGACAGCTGCTTTTGGCCCAGCAGGTAAAGTACCTGAATGGGAACAATTCCTGGAACCCTGATTCATTGGGAAACCATCGTGCCGTGGTGAGTGTGAACAGGCCTGATAAAGCCAGCAAAGTGGTACTCAACTGGCGCAGACAGGACAACCCTCAGGGAAAGGCTATTATTGTAGTAGATGCCAAAACAAATCGTACCATTCTGAATGTACAGACAACAGCGCTTTCTAGGGAGAAGGGGACGGTGTATTTTGAACCTGTTTCCGGCCCGGGCAAGTATTATATTTATTATATGCCGTATTCAGTGGTGGCAAACGCTAACTATCCGAAAGCAATTTACAGGAAACAGCAGCAAACAGCCTCTGGCGCCTGGTTAAAACAGGTGCCCAAAGCAGCGGATGCACAGTTGCTCTACCTGGAGTCTGTTAATGCAATGAACAGTTTCTACCCGATGGAGATCATTGCTACCCTGCAAGAGACCAAACAGCTGATTGCGGCCAATCCTAATCAGCCCTATCTTTTATTTACAGAAGACAGGCTGCACCCGGTGAGGATGAAACATGATCTTCCCCAGCGCTGGATTGATAAAGGCTCTCATTTAACTTACACGGGAGACGTTTTACGGGGTGAATATTTTGCCTGGCAGATCGCGGTATTTCCGGTAACTGCAGAGCTCCGGGAAGTCCGCCTGATGTTCAGTGATCTGAAAGATCAGCAGGGTCATCGTATTCCGTCAAGTGTACTATCCTGCCTGAATACAGAAGGTACCGGCTGGGATGCCGGCCCCATTAAAAAACAGGTAAATGTTAAGGTCGGAGATATTCAGCCTTTATGGTGTTTGGCAAACATCCCTGAAAACATTCCGGCAGGTGATTACAGGGGAACAGTCAAGTTAAGCGCTACCGGTTTGCCGTCTGCAAAGATCAATGTAGTGTTTCGTGTAAGTACTGTCAAAGCAAAAGACCATGGGGTAAACGAACCCAAAAAACAAACCCGGCTTACCTGGCTGAACTCGAAAATTGCCCAGGAAAATGAGGTTATTAAACCTTATATCCCCCTGACTATAGAAGAAAACACGTTGTCGCTGCTCGGTCGTAAGATTAAACTGAGCGCTTCAGGTCTTCCAGAACAGATCCAGACGTTCTTCTCACCTGAGATGACCGAAATTACCCAGCAGCCTAAAAACCTTCTGGCTGAAGGAATGCATTTTCATGTGATCAGCGGCCTGACACATAAGGATATCAAATTCAACCCTACGGGAGTAACATTTACCGAAAAGACACCGGGTACAGTAAGATGGGAATCGGTAAGCACGTCAGCACAATTGAACATGAATGTAAAGGCTACCGCAGAATTTGATGGGGCATGCACTTATACCGTGAGCTTAACCGCCTTGCAGGATCTGGATCTGGATAATATCAAATTTCATATTCCTTTTGCGCTTGATGCGGCCAAATACCTGATGGGCCTTGGACAAAAAGGTGGTATACGACCGGATACGCTGGCCTGGAAATGGGACGTAGCTACTAAAAACCAGGATGGCGCCTGGATTGGTGATGTCAACGCAGGATTGCAGTATTCCCTGCGCGACCAGCATTATGTGAGGCCGCTGAATACGAATTTCTATCTTCAGAAGCCGCTCTTGCTTCCCCAATCATGGGGAAATGAGGGAAAGGGCGGTATCTGGATAGGATTGAAAGGCAAGTCTGTGCTTGCCGACAATTTCAGCGGTAAGCTGACGATGAAAAAAGGAGAAGTACTCTATTACAATTTCACACTGCTGATCACTCCATTCCATCCCCTGGATACAGACTTTCAATGGGCAAATAGATTCTATCACAAATATGGTAACCTGGATACGATCAAAAAAACCGGAGCCAGTCTGATCAATATTCACCATGCTACGCCGGTTAACCCATATATCAATTATCCTTTCATCGCCTACAGGGAAACGAAAAATTATATTGATCAGGCCCATCAAATGGGTTTGAAGGTTAAGATCTACAATACGATCAGGGAACTTTCCAACAGTGCCTATGAGACCTTTCCGCTGAGAAGTCTCGGTCATGAAGTCTACTCGCCGGGAAATGGAGGTGGTTATTCCTGGCTTCAGGAACATCTTCAGGACGATTATATCGCAGCCTGGTACGTACCGGAAATTAGGGATGCCGCCATCGTAAACAGCGGAATGAGCCGCTGGCATAACTATTACGCCGAAGGTATGAACTGGCTGGTAAATAAGGTAGGTATCGATGGAATTTACCTGGACGATATGGCTTTCGATCGCGTAACAATGAAAAGGATCAAACGTATCCTGACGCAAAACGGACATCCCGGAATTATTGACCTTCATTCTGCTAACCAATACAACAAAAGTGACGGTTTTAACAACAGTGCTAATTTATATATGGAACATTTTCCTTACCTGAACCGCTTGTGGTTCGGCGAGTATTTTGACTATGAAAACAACGGGCCGGATTTCTTTCTCACCGAAGTGTCTGGTATTCCCTTTGGGCTGATGGGTGAAATGTTACAGGGAGGAGGCAATCCCTGGCGCGGAATGGTTTACGGAATGACTTGCCGTATGCCCTGGAGCGATCACGCTGACCCACGCCCGCTATGGAAGGAATGGGATAATTTTGGGATGCAGGGCACTAAAATGATTGGCTACTGGGTAGCAAATACACCGGTCAGAACCGACCAGCCCAAAGTGCTGGCTACCATCTTCAAAAAGAAAGATAAGGTCATGGTATCGGTAGCGAGCTGGGCGACTGCCGATACCAGCTTCAAATTGGTGGTAGACTGGAAAGCGCTGGACATGGACCCTGCAAAGGTGAAGATCTCGGCGCCTGCAATTACCAGCTTTCAGAAGGCCGGTGTTTATGGTGTTGATGACCAGATACCAATTCAGAAGGGTAAGGGATGTATATTAATCATTGAAAGGTAGACAAAACACAAAACGTGTTCAAACAGCACAGGCTCAGGGATGTCATTAGAAAACGGCATAGTCAGGGCATATTTTAAACTTAAACAGAAATCAGTTAAAATGATCACCCTTAAATTCAAAATAATTAGTCTTTGCTGCTTACTGATTGCTGGCGGAACTGCTGTGAAGGCACAGCACATGGTAAAGCGAAACTGGCTTTCAACCGAGTTTGAAAAAGGTTATCCTGCAGGTGCTACTGCTTTACCTGATCTTTTTAAATGGCAAAAGCAGCAAAATATAAACAGCTATAAAAATACGGCAAGCCTGCCGGATTCAATTAAGGATAAGGTGATAAAACAGGCTGAAAAGGCGTTAAACTATCAATGGCCATCGCTGCCTGCCTCTTTATACCTGGATTATAAACTGACAGGTACACGTGTAAATTATGAAAACCTGGAAAATGAGAGGTTCAAGATGCTTTCACAGCTTGTTGCCGGAGAGCTGGTAGAAAACAAAGAAAGATTTATCCCTCAGATTGTAAACGGGCTCTGGCTTACACTAGAAGAAAGCACCTGGGTTGCACCTGCGCATATCATCGTTCAAAAGGAAGGTGCTGATTTGCCCAATATCGAAAATCCATATATAGACCTGCATGTTTCCAGTACGGCATTAACTATTGCAACTATTTACAATATGCTGGCTCCAAAGTTTGCAAATTATTCAAAGGTTGTAAATGGTAGAATCCTGTATGAGCTGAACCGCAGGGTATTTGATCCATATTTAAAATATAATGATTTCTGGTGGATGGGCATAAAGGGCAATGCGGTAAACAACTGGAACACGTATATCAATTCCAATATTTTACAAGCTGCTTTACTGACACTCGCCCCCGGCGAAAAGCTCAATGTTTTAATAGTTAAATTACTTAATAGCACTGATAATTTTATCAATCAGTATCCTGAAGATGGCGGCTGTGACGAAGGGCCTTCTTACTGGGATATGGCAGGCGGCCGGTTAATCCGGATCATGTCTGTTCTTGCCCAAACGTCAAATGGCAAGTTAAACTGGAGCGACAAAGAGCTGCTCCATAGAATTGGTGCCTATACCTATAAAATGCAGATCAATGGAACTTATATGGTGAATTTTGCGGATGCCTTTGCTACTTATACCCAAAATCCGGTAAGTGTTTACCAGTATGGTTTAATTTTTAATGATCCGATCCTGAAAGGTTACGCCTCTTTTCTTTTTCAAACCAGGGGCAAACAGGTGCCGGCTAATGATATAGCAGATTTTGCAGCGCTTGCTGATGTTTATCAAACGTTAAATGAAATCCCTGCAAAAGCGCCTTACCCGGTTTATGCTGCGATGCCGGATCTGGAGGTTTTTAATGCGCGGGTAAAATCAGGCAGTACCAAAGGTTTCTTCTTTGCAGCTAAGGGAGGCAATAATGCCGAAAGCCATAATCATAACGACATCGGAAATTTTATTGTCTATCATGACGGAAAACCAATTTTACTTGATGCCGGGGTGGGAACCTATACGGCAAAAACATTTAGCGGCAAGAGGTATGAATTATGGAACGTACAGTCTCAGTGGCATAACTGCCCAACTGTGAATGGGGTAAACCAGCAGAACGGGAAACAATTTGCAGCGGCCGGATTTAAATTCAGCAATACCGCAAACATTGCTTCAGTCGCTATGGACATTTCAAAAGCTTACCCGGAATCAGCAGGGGTCCAAAAGTGGGAGCGGAGCATTACCTTAAACCGTTCTAAAAGAGAAATTATACTGAGCGATGCAGTAGAGCTCAGCAGTTATAAAGCTCCTTCGGAACTTAACTTCCTGACTATGGTCGCTGTTGAAATCAGCGGAAACCGGTTGCTTTTTAAAGATACGGATGTAGCCATGACCTTTAATGCCAACCTCATGGAAGCCTTTGTGGATGAAAAGGTAGTGGATGATGAGCGCATCGCCAAAGTTTTAGGAAAAAAGATCTACCGGATTCGGTTGAAAACCAAGTACAAAGAAAAGATTAATCTATTTAAAATTTCAGTTAAGCAAGGCAAATAAAGGCTCTGTATGGTCACTGGCATTTACAGTAATACAGAATACTGCTTTTAATATTAATTATTTTTCCATTTGTTATAATTTTATGATCACATATAACGCAAAATGAACACCATTGACAGCAAAGGTACTCCCGGCTAAGACCGATCTGCCCTTTGCTGCAATACTAGCGGTTTAACCATTAATTTTAATTTATGGTAAAGCTTAAAGAAGGTATTGTGATGACTGCTCGGGAAAGAGAAACATTTGACCGGGATAATGCCCGGTCACGTAAGTCATGGGGCAGGGTAGATTATTATTAAACCAAAAACCAAGTATCCGCCACCGTACAAGCTCAGAAGATCAACGGTCGTCTTTGATCAATTTTGTCAGCTGCCCATCAAGATCTTCCCCACGTAGGTTTTTTGCTATTATCAATCCATCTGGTGCCAGTAAAAAATTTTGCGGCACTGCCTGTACGTCATAAATTACAGCCACATTATTCTTCCAGCCCTTTAAGTCACTGACATGTATCCAAGGCAAGCCATCGTTTTTAATAGCTTTTAGCCAGAGTTCTTTTTTAGTATCCAGTGAAACAGATATGATTTCAAAATTCTTGATTTTGAACTTTTGATAGGCTTTTAAAAGATTAGGGTTTTCTTCCCGGCAGGGCCCGCACCAACTAGCCCAGAAATCCAATAAAACATATTTGCCTTTCAGGGATGATAGTTTTACAGGAATCCCTTCGGTATTAGTTTGTGTAAACACGGGCGCCGGTTGTCCGATATCTGTTTTTTTTGCAATTATAAGTCTTTCAGCCAAAGCCTTCCCCTGCGTACTATTTCGTAAATGCCCACTTAAGGAAAAAAAGAACGGAGCAAACTTTTCAGGATTGATGAATGTAGCTTTTGATTTCACCAAATCGAAGCTTACGTATGAATCCGGATGCCGATATATGAACTCATTCTCTACACTATCCATTTCAAGACGGATCGACCGAAGCTGAGGGAAAAGTTCCTTTTGTGCCGTTTCATCTTTTTTTTCTAAAATTTCACGCATTTTTTCACTTAGTGGCTCCATCCTGTCTTTAAAAGGCTGTAATTGCATTTGCAAGGTCTGAAATTCGCCTTGCGACTTTCCTCCTTGAATAACGGCAGTCCTGAAATTACTGCCACTGACAAACGTTTTGCCTGGATCAATATAAAACATCTGTTGGTCGTCATCTACGTTTATTTTTGATGTTTTGATTTGCTCTTTTCCCATGGACAATAAAGAGAGGGTTGCCTTAACCGGAGTCTCAATTTTTCCTTTCAATACGAAAGAGCCATTCCTGGCATATGCCGTGTCAACCCTATTACCCGACTTGGCGATGTACTTTAGTGTAATCATTGAAGAAGATTTAAGGACAACTAAATCCCCGCTAATGACAAAGCTCTGTTGTGCCTGTGCCGCCTGGAATAAGCAAAAAAATAATGGTATTGATAGTTTTATGTTTTTCATGTAATTCGTAACTGGTTCTTAAATAAGATTAATCATTATTGGTCATACCCGGGTTCTGATCTGTCACCTTTTGAGGAAAACGTAAAACAAATCTTTGAGATCTGAGCGTAAAGCTGGTGGTTGCGCCGGTTGCACTATAGGATGTGTGTGTGTAATTAACCGTTGTGTTATAGACTGGATCGACCGAAAGCCTGCGCATGTCAAACCACCGGAAACCTTGTACTGCAAATTCCCGGATACGTTCTTCCAATATAAACTTTACCAGTTTTGTTTCGTCGGAAGCCATGTCAGGGGGAACTGCTGCATCTGCTACAGGCATTCTTTTTACCCTCAAGGCTTCTACATCCGCTTTTGCTCCGGCCAAATCATGTAATCTCCCCTTACATTCAGCCTTCAATAAAAGCAAGTCCGGAACGATAACACCAAATTGCGTTGTGCCAGGGCCGTTTCTTCTTAGCGTACCTGCCGGATAACCAACTCCGCTTGGATAAGGAACGGCAGTATAAAATTTTAAACGTAAATCAGATGAGGCGAACAGCGCAACTGTTTGGGGAGTTATAACTAATTCATTATTCGTAAAGGCCCAATAGTTGGTAAACTGTTTGGCATAAATATTTTCTTCATTGTTTGGTACTGTTGGATAAGCAGGGCCAAAGGTTCCTATCGGAAGAAAGCTTCCTCCACTGCCAAACGTTAAGTTATAATCGTATAAGTTTACCTTAATGGAAGCTGTTCCAATATCGTTCAAGGCGGCCGTTAATTGCGGCAATGCCAGCTTATAATTCCCCATGAACATGTATACTTTACCTAAGATTCCTTCGGCAGCAGCTTTCGACATACGCAGGCGGTGTGTGGTCTGTGCGGGCAAGTCGGGAATGGCTGCAATCAGGTCGGCTATAATAAAATTATACACCTCCTGGACAGATGCTCTGGTAAATTCAGTTGCAGTTACGTCAGCCTCTTTAATAATGGGATACCCGGGATCGCTGGCGGCTGATGCCGCATCATAAGGCTTACCATAATAATTAATCAATAGGAAATATGCCCAGGCCCTGCCGGCCATGGCTTGCGCCTGGATGGATTTTTTTTGCTGTTCTGTTCCATCGGCCGCTTCTGAGATTTCGTTTATAATTTTATTATACAGGTAAATATTCTGCATCGGTACAGTCATTTCCTGGGCATCTTCGGTCGGCTGGTATATAACATCATCCCAATGGAACAGTCGCTGAGTCCGTAATGCCGAACTGCCGAGATAAGGATCGACAGCAGACACTTCATCTCCCATTGCTACCTGTGCATCTGTCGCCATATTGAGCAATCCCAAATTGTTCAGCAGAAGGTTGTAATCCGACACTGTTTGTGCAATTAACTTACCTTTGGGCACTACCTCCAGGAAGCTTTTTTTGCATGATCCCAATCCAATGCTCAGACCGAGGAAAATAGCTATCATTAAACTAAGTTTGTATATTGAATTCATGTTTGTTCAATTAAAATTTAATATTAAGGCCGAATGAAAAGGTTCCCTGGTTGGCTATCAATGTCCTTATACCGGTAGTCGCGTTTTGATATTCCGGATCTATACCGTAATGGTTAGCTTTCCACAACATAATATTCGACAACTGCGCACGTAATGTGATTTGATCTGCACTAAGCTTTTTTAAAATTGCATTGGGTAACTTATACGACAATGTGATGTCCCGCATTTTTATATACGAAGCACTTACAACGTTGATATCACCTCGTGTATAATAGCTTACATCCCGACGGCCGGAACTCAAAGAACTGCTCGATATGTAAGACGGAATGCTTGTAAACGACTCATCGCCCTCCTGCTTCCATCTTTCCGCAAAATCGGCATTGATATTCCCGGTTGTAAAGTCTCCGTAAGACTGGATCAACCTTCCTGTATAAAACAGATTGACATCCCTGCGCATAACATGACCTAAATTAAAAATGGTATTGAAGCTCAGCCCCCAGCTTTTATAGGCAAAAACGTTTGATAACCCGCCGCTCCAAACCGGTTGATAGGTGCCCATATATTTAAGGTCCTCAGGTTTGGTAATACCTGGGGTTTTGGTGACCGTGCCATCCGCAAGCCGGATTAAAGGATCGCCCAGCTCATCAAGCCCTGCATACTCATAGGCGAAAACGGCAAAGGCGGGATAACCTTCCCTATAACCCTGGTTAATTAAAGTCGCCCCCGATGTAATAGCAGTTAAGGGGTTATATTTGGTAATCTGGTTTTTATTGTAGGCAATGTTAAATAAGGTGTTCCAGCTGAAATTCGCCCGGCTGATATTTAGGGTATTTAAACTGAGTTCAATTCCTTTGTTTTGCATATCGCCTATATTCCCTATAATCGAGCTATAGCCAGTGAAACTATTGGTTGGCAAAACCCCGATCAGGTCTGTGGTATTTTTTCTATATACATCCAAAGACCCGCTTAAGCGACCATTCATCACTTCAAAATCAAGTCCCAAATTGATATTTTCCGTCCTTTCCCAGCTTAAGTGCGGATTGGCCGCAGTACTGATGAGCAAGCCTGATCCTCCCGAGAGGAAATTGCTCTTTTGGGCTGATAGAATATCATAAGAAGCCGCGGTACCCGGCGAAGGGGAGTTTCCTGTTATGCCATAGGTTGTCCTGATGGCCATGAGATTAAGCCAACTGATCCCTTTCAGAAAACTTTCGTCGTTCATTAGCCACTTTCCTCCAATGCTATAGACAGGTCTGTTCTGGGCAGATTGGTCCAGTCCGAATAAATTGCTCTTATCAAACCGTAAACTGCCGTTAATTGTGTACCTGCTGCTATAGGTATAGCCTGCATTAGCGTAATACGAGGTAAAACGTGTCTGTGATTGGCTTTGGCTGAAAGAATTATCGACCAAAGTACTTCTACCGCTATTATTTGCCATAACCGGGCTTGCTACCCCGGTCGTACCCAGTGTCGCATAGTCAACCGAACCATAAGTTTGCAATAGGGTATTATAACCTCTAACAGTGCTGCCATTGGTTAAAAACAATTGTTCCTGCGCCTCCTGACCCACTAAAAGAGTAACCTGATGCTTGTCCTGGTCCCATGCCTTATTATATACCAGCTGATTTCTCATTGTCCAGTTTCGCTGTGACAACCTGCTCAGCGTATATGTTCCTCCATTAGTTGGCAGATAATAAACAGGGGTTGAACCAGCAGTAGGTGCTGAAGTAAACTGCACGATTTCGCTCCTGACAGCATAGCTTTTTAAATCATCATATATTTCGCCGGAACCGTTATTATTGATATAACCATAAGTGCCTTCAAAACGTAACCCTTCAATAAGCTTTACACTAACGCCCAAAATATTCCGGCTCATCAAAGTTTTATTTTTTGTATAACCGTAATTGTATTCATCAAGTGGATTATAATCAAGATTTATCTGGCTGCGGTTTTGGTAATCAGTTCTTGTATCATCACTCAACTGCTGCATATAGGACATAGATAAGTTATTTCCATCTGCATCCTGAAACAGCTGATAAGGCAAAAAGCGATTATCCACATTGATGTTCCGCTTGTTTGAACTCACCGCGTTATTTAAATCGGTGATCAGATTGAGTTTAATACGGGTACCTAAACTGAAATCCTGCCGGATATTGACCTTATAACTATTATTGGTCTCACCTGGCCGGTTACTCCTTGCATCTGTGTAGGCCCCTGATGCATAAAAAGAATAATTTTTAGTCCCTCCCGAAAGGGAAACGGAATGATTCATTAAAAGGGAATTGCGGTACCACAGATTTTTAATCTGGTCAGCATTGCTTATTGAAGCCAGGCTATCCAGGCTGCCCTCGGCCTGTTCAGAGGAAATCAGTCCACGGTATTGATTATACAGGATGAGTTCATGCGGCGGTACAGCCGCCCGGCCGCCCACATAACCTGAGACATTAGCCCAGGGATAAGCAACCGGGTCAAAGACTTCTTTGGCTGCCTGAATAAACTGTTGGCTGTTTAAAGTTCGGAAATAATTGAGATCTGGTCTGCCCTGAAAATTGGAATAACCATCGTATTCTACTTTGATCCGTTCACCAGAATTGCCTTTTTTAGTGACGATAATTATGACACCATTAGCTGCCCTGGCTCCCCAGATAGAAGCGGCCGTGGCATCACGCAGCACGGTAATATCAGCTACGTCTTGTGGATTGACAGTAGATACATCATCAAGCGGAATGCCGTCCACTACATATAAGGGGTTTCTATTCGTACCACTATATACTCCGGTCGACGTTGTAACGCCGATGGTAGACAAACCACGTATAAGCAAAGGATTCTGTGAGGAAGATGGTGCGTTATTTATGGTAAGCCCGGGAACTAAACCGTCCAGCCGCTGTAAAATGTTCGAACTCGTAGTACGATTTCTTAAGATCGTTAAATCTGGTTTTGCAAAAGAACCAGCACTCCTCTCTTTGGAAAGTGTCTGATATCCGGTACTGACCACAACCTCGGTTAGCTTATTAGAACTAACATGTAATGCTATGTTTTGAAACGGTAAATTATTCATTACTATAAACGTGTAAGTTTGATAACCAACAAAAGTTACGATTATCTGATCACCACGCTGAGCCGTCAAAGTAAACTCTCCCTTATTATTTGTTAAAATTGCTTTGCCATCAGTTTTGTTAACGATAGAGGCTCCGGGCAATGGTGTGCCAGTGGTATCGGTGACCTTACCTGATACCGTAACGGGAATTTGCAGGGCAGATTTGATATTATCAAGAAAGGAGACTTCTTTTGAGGAGACAATCACTGATTTATCCTCGATTGAATAGTCAAATGGCTGCCCATCAAAAATAGTTCTGAGTACATCTCCAAGTTCGGCATTCTTTACATTTATAGTAACTGGCTCCGCATTTTTAAGGAGCGTTGCCGTAAAAACGAAATCATAACCGCTTTGTATCCTAATGTCATTAAAAACCTTAATTAAAAGAGCGTTCTTTTTAGATAAAGTGATTTTTTGTGCGAATGAAGTGGCACTTACATGTAAGACGGCTGTGATCAAAATTAGCGTGGTAAGCTTCATAACCAACAGTATATTAGGGATACAACCAGGGGGCTGTACCAAATTTTTAGTGTGAAATTTGTACATTTGTTTTTATGCGGGTTAATGCGTTGCACCTCTCATTGTCGAAGATGGTCAGGTGCAGCGCGGTTCTAAATAGTTTTTAATTATTTGATGATCCAGGCACGGGCCATCTCAGTTGTCGCTGAGGTGGCTTTTTTCATAGCGCATCATGGTTTAAATTATTTTATTACGATAACCCTCCTTCCTTCTATTTTAAAATGAACGGCTTTTGTTTTTTCCAGCATTTTCAGCACCTGGCTGATATTCTTAAAACGGGATATTTTGGCATAAAATAGTTCCTGTGATACTGGACCTTGATAAATAACATCGAGCTGATACCATCGTGAAAGCGAACGCATGATACTTTTAATATTCTGGTTGTTGAAAACAAAGTCACCGTTCTTCCAGGATACGGCCTCTTCAATATCTGCCGACATTACTTTGATCCCCTCTGTTGTTATTTCAGCCTGCTCACCTGGCTTTAGTAAAGAAGAGTTACTACTATGTATGGATGAAATTTTAACGCTGCCCTCCAATAAGGTAGTAATGGTAGCCGGTTCATCTTCATATGTATTTACATTAAAATGGGTTCCCAATACTTCAATAGCCTGATTTTTAGATATCACCCGGAATGACTTAGCAGCAATATGTGCTACTTCAAAATACGCTTCTCCTGTAACTTCTACCAGCCTGACTTTACCTGTAAAAGCAGTAGGATATCTGATAGATGAGGCGGCATTGAGCCAGACATTGGTACCATCCGCTAAAGTCAGGTGATATTGTCCTCCACGCGGAGTAGTCATCGTATTATAAACAAAAGTTTCTTCTGAATTTCCTCCGGTTGGTGAGTTTTTTAAAGTGTTATAGACCACCTGGCCATTTGCTGTTTTATTAATAATAGCACTGCCTTGTTGCGCAAGGTGACCGTTTTTAGCATCAGATAAGATGATTTGCTGACCATTTGCTAAAATGAGTACTGCTTTGTTACTGCCGGGTGCAATATCTTGTTTTTGAATTTGGGCAGTTTGCTTTGATTCTGTTGTATGTATCAGAATATAGCTACCAATGAACAGACCCAGGATAATTGAAGCAGCGGCGACGATGCGGGGCCAAACTTTTCTGGCCGGTTTATCAATCGCGTTTTGAATGGAGTTCAGGATTCTTTGGCGATGTTCTTCTTCTGAGCCAACAAAATCAGCTGGTATTTCAACAGGTAGATCCAGGTTCTGGCTATACCATACATGAAATTCCTGCTCTTCTTCCGGAGTAATTTCCTTGTTCAGCCATTTATTGGCGAGTATTTCTGCACGGTTATTTTTTATTTTCATGCACAGGGCTTTTCTATAGGTTCCTTTTTTGGGACCTTTCCCTGGGTGGTATATCAAAAATATTTTATAAAGTCAGAAAAAAGCCTTTTAGTCCAGTTCTAAGCACTTTCAGCGCTTTGCTCATATGCCATTCCACCGTTTTTTCGGACACATTCAATTCTTCGGCAATTTCTTTCTGGCTATGCCCCTGTTCCCGGCTTAAGCGATAAACTAGCTGACATTTTTCGGGCAGGGCATCTACCAGCACATTTAAACGAGCTTTGATTTCCTGAAACTCCAGCCATTGCTGCATAGAATCGTCTTCCACCTCCCCAAGAGCTGCATTAGCCGCTTCATCACTAAAATGTTGACGCTTAAAACTTCTATCCAGGCTTTTCAATACCCGGTACTTGACAGCAACGGCCAGGTAAGATTCCAATGAGGATGTAATTTCCAGTACCCTTCTCCTGTCCCAGATCGTGATGAATAGTTGCTGAACAATATCCTCCGCTTCCTGAAGGTCATCAACTTTATTAGCTGCTGCGGTGAAAAGCCTTTTCCAGTACCTGTTATAAATGGTAGTAAACGCCAACTTATCCCCTGCATTTAATAAAGCGATTAATTGCCGGTCGGTATGTTCACTGTAATCCATCATGAAGTCTAATCAGCAGCAATTTACAAAAAATTAACAACAATTTAAGACACAGGTAACGAAGTGCTATCAGAAACTTTGAACCCATGTCGCCCCTACATAGTATTAATATTTATGCAAGTCTTAAAATAATAAAAAGTCCATATTAAAATATAAAAAAAATAGCAAAGATTCGTTGTCCCAAACTGAACTTATGCCTACAGAAAAGCAGATTATACACATTGACCAGGATGCATTTTTCATTCCCTATTTACCGATAAAGCATATTTTTATGAGCTGAAAATACAATCTGACCAAATAATATAACACGTCAAAGCCATAGCTCTTAAATTGGCCGTTATAAAGAGTCCGGTCTGCATGTGCAGACCAGACCTTTCATTCTTAAAGTTATTTTCTATTGGTAAAAATGTTGTACCTGATACCTGCCGAATACAGCATTCCTGGTTTTTTGATTTCCACCGCAGGGTCAGGCCGTTTCTTTCCGACAGGTATAGTCAGGATGGTCCAGGAATCCAGCATTGAACCGCCTATATTATTGTATTGTCTGAAATTTTGCGAAATAGCATACCCTGCGCTGACGTTCAGTGACCAGTTTTTGAAAACAAACCGCTCATAATATAATTTAGTGCTCCACTGAGAGGTCTGGATGAAACTGCTGTTATCATAACGTCCGGGACCGGTTTTGTCTGAAAGCCTGTAACTGTTGGTTACTCCTCTGATCCCAAAAGCTAAGTAATCCTTCTTCGTAAGGGCATATTCAATTCTGAAATCAGTTGGGATCTGTCCATAGAGATACCAGTTTTTAGAGGGATGGTAATCAATGGTGATGAAAGGGCTGATCTGATGACCAAAAAACTGGTTTGAGTATGCCGCGCCAACTCCATACAAATATCTCGCATTCTTCCTGATTTTATATTGGAAGCCTATTGTTCCCCGAAAGTCTTTTATGCTGATATCTTCCATATCCGAGTAAACACCAAGCTTTCCAAATATTGTTACAGACCTCAAACTGTCAAGTTTATGGGTATAAGCAGCCTGCAATGCAATACTGTACAATGATTCCTTCGCGCTTTCCGGAAAGTTTTTAAAGGTCATACTGCCAAATTCAACTTTTCCGCTCAGGCTGGAACTTTGCTTTTTAAATATAGGAAATGCCATCTCTGCATTGAATAATTTTGCGCTTGCCGAGGTATCACCCAGTTTTACAGGTATATAATCATAGTTCATTTCTCCAAGTGCCTTATGCGACTGTGCAGCAGAGAAAAAGGGGAGTAAAATTAAGACCGGCAGGACTAGCTTTAAGGTTTTCATGTCAATTGATTTAAAAGGTAATGGATATTATTTCATGATTAATTTATACAGGACGGGTTCAACGAAACGGGTAAGCAGCAACGAACTGAGCAAGCCGCCAATCATGACCAGGGCCAGGGGGGAAAAGAAGTCGGAGCGTTCCAAAACGAGCGGAACAAGGGCAAACACAGCAGTCATGGTGGTCAGAAAGATCGGTGTAAAACGCTCTTCCGTTGCCAGCCTGATCGCGTGGTCCTTATCATGGCCGGCTGCCCGCATCTGGTTGGTAAAATCAACAATGATAATTGTGTTTTTCACCTCCAGCCCAATCAGTGTGATGATCCCGACAAAAGCAGTAAAGGAGAAGGAATAACCGCCAAGAAAGAGCGCAACAATGGCACCTAACACCCCCAGAGGGATGGCTGAGGCAACGATCAATGTTCCGCGGAGGCCATTAAAGGCAAGGATGAGCACTGCAATGATACCAAATATGGCTATGGTCAGTGCTGCAGATAAGCCGCCAAAGGATTCATCCCTCTTCTCTGCCTCACCGCCCGCCTGATAGCTGAATCCGGGTGGAAAGCTGATCTTTTTTATTTTATCTAAAGCCAGGTTTGTTACTGTGCTGGTTAAAAATCCTGTTTTGATATAACCGGTAATCGTAACACTTCTCCGCTTATCATAATGCTGTAAGGAGGAAGGTGCATTCTGCAGTTCAAAGTTCGCTACCTGCAAAAGAGGAATCAGTTTTCCGGCCGCAGAGCTCACGTAGATCTGCTTAAACACGTCAAAGTTATTTTTCGCCTCATTGCTGAGGGTGAGCACGATCTCAAAATTATTGCCCAGGTCATCCGTAAATTCAGATGCAGAAATTCCGGCAAACGTAGTCCTGATGGTTTTGGTGACTTCTGCAATGGAAACCCCTAACGCAAGTGCTTTTTCATGATTGATGCTGATCTTGATTTCTGCCTTTTCCTGGCTGAGCGGGTTATCAACATCTATTGTTCCCTGAGTATTTTTAAGGATATTTTCCACATTTGAAGCTATATACTTTAACTTTATGATGTCATCTCCAAAGATTCTGATTTCTATAGGTGTACCCACACCTGGCCCCTGCATAAATTCATGAACCTGTATATCGGCTCCAGGGTATAGCCCGAATTCTGCGCGCAGGCTATCCAGGAAAACAGGCATGCGGTCCTTGTCATATTCGCCCTTGGTAAAACAAAGTATTTCCGCAGTATTTGCCTTTTGCCCGGATTGTGAGACATTGTAATATACCCTTGGGTTTCCTTTGCCAACATTGGTAGCATAGGACGCGACAAAGTCCTTTTTTTTCAGTTTCCCTTCAATCCAGAGACAAACTTTATCGGTCTGGGCAATGTTGCTTTCCACAGGCATCGCAACATCTATCAGAAACTGTGGCTTTTCAGCGCCCGGAAAAAAGCTGACGCCAATGACCCTGATCAGTAAAAAGCCACCAATGACCATTGAGATGGCTACCGCCAGTGTTGCCTTAGGCCATTTCATACAAAAGATCAGCATCCGCATAAAGGGGCCTTCATTAAATTTCATAATGGAACGGTAGAAAACGTTATCCCCGATTTTTTCCTGCAGGAACCATTTTGACAGGAGCGGCGTGAGCGTTACCGAAACAAAGAGGGATCCTGCCATGGTATAAATGACCGCCAGCGGCATACTGCGGATAAAATCACCTGTAGAACCCTGCAAAGTTACCAGTGGCATAAATGAAAGCAGGATACAGATCGTCACGGTAATGATCGCCCTGATCAGCTGATTGGTCCCGTTCACAGCAGCGGCCTCGCTGGTCTCTCCTTTACGGAGTTTGGCCACTATATTTTCAACTACTATAATGGAGTCATCTACCAATAACCCCAGGGCAATGACCAGTCCCACAATGGAAAACTGGTTTAAAGAGTAGCCAGTCACATATAAAAGGCCGATGCCAATAAAAATCGATGTGGGAATGGTAAACATGACCACGTATGATGCCCTTAGACCAAGCGGGAGCAGCGTGATCAGTACAAGCAGAATGGCGATCACGAAATCCCGGTACAGGTTATTCAGCCGGTGAGAGACACTTAAGCTCTGGTCAAATATTTTCTCAACTTTGATCGATTCATGATGATAAAACGGTTGAATTTCCTGTTCTACCCGTTCTGTGGTGGTAAATATATTGGCATCATCCTGCTGGGTAGCTGATATGAAAATTGCCCTTTTACCATTATAGCGGGCAAAATAGTTGTTCTGTTCATACCCCGAAGTCACAGTAGCTATATTTTTAAGAAATACGATCTTACCGTTTATAGCTTTGATAATGGTATTTCTGATTTGTTCCGCATTTTTATAATCCCCACCCAGCCTGATGTTATACCGGTTAGCGGCAACATCAATATAACCGCCCGGGAGATTGATCGATTCACTTTTAATCGCATTGTTAATGTCCAGCAGTGTGATATTATTCACAGCCATTTTTGGCAGGTCTATATCAACCGTGATCTGCTGCTGCGGGTAAGCGTCGATCACCACCTCACGTATACCCTTTACTTTCTGCATGGCGATCTGCATATTTTCTGCCATCAGCTGCATTTCGGCGTAAGGTTTGTTGTCACTTACAATCGCATATTGCAATATATTTACGGTGCTGGTAGAGCCCTGCTCAACATTTATACTTTTGATGCCAACGGGCAAACCGGGCTTCACTTTGTTCACCTCACGCTGCACTTCATCAAACTTTTTGTCTACATCAACCTTTTGAAGGAACTTGACTTTAATGGAGGCCGATCCATCGTTGATCTGGGTCTTGATGTATTCTATATCTTCCAGCGTGCCCAGCTGGAGTTCCAGCGGGTTCACTACCAGCTGTTCAATATCAGCAGGAGTTGCTCCCGGATAAATGCAGGTAATGCTGTACTGTGGTAAGGGGAAAATAGGGTCTTCGCTCTTGGGCATTTGTTTAAACGACTGCACGCCCCAGTAGGCGATCAGTAAGAAAATACAGATGGTAAATTGCTTGTTCCGGATGAAAAACTGTGGAATGTTCATTATAAGGCTGAGTTATAAATTTTTACTTTCTGACCGGGTTCAATCTTGTTTTTCCCCGCAATGATGACGGCACAGCTTTCTGGCAGAGGGCTGCTCAGCACCACTTTGTCCTGATTAATCTGTGAGAAACCGATCCGGTGCCTGCTAACTATAGATTGAGCGGAGACCAGGTAAACGATACCAGAATCTGCGGTGATGCCGGATACGGTTTCCAGCGGTAATGTGGTGTATGCCGCATCGGTGGTCTGCGGCAGAATAACCTTACCGGAAAGGCCGTAAACAACGGGTTGCTTGCCGGGATCAAAATAAATGAAGCAATCGTAGGTGAGGGTAGTTACATCAGGCACAGCTGCCATACGATAGATGGTGCCTTTGAACGTCTTGCCTGGCAGGGCATCCAGGCTGATCTGTGTCTGCTGGTCCGGTTTAAGCCTGATGCGGTCTTTATCCGTAACGCTGATCTTGAATACCCAGTGCTGGTCGTGATCATTAGATCCGAGTGTAAAAACTACTGCGCCAGAAGATTTATATTCTCCGGAGGTGACCATTTTTTTTAGTATGATCCCTGATGAGCTGGCATAGATCGATGTTTGGCTTAGGCTGTATGCGATTGCATTCCGCTGTGCCTGTGCCGTAGCCATAGCAGTTTGGGTGTTCTGTAATTGTTCCCGGGTCACCAGGCTGTCTTTGATCAGTGTCCTGAAACGGCCGATATCCCGTTGGTATTGTGCAATCTTCAGATCCGACTGTTGCAATTGTGCAGTTAGCTCCGCAGTGTTCAGCCTGGCTAATAACTGCCCCTTGTGTACAAAATCACCTTCTTTAACATATACCTGTTCTACCGTTCCTCCGGTCTGGAATGAGAGGTCTGACCGGTCTACGGTAGTGATCATACCGCTGGCGGCCAGCGTATCATTCAGTTTACTGATGGAGGGATGAACAATGCGGACCAGGGGCAGGGCGTTAATGTTCGCCTCATTTTTTTTTCGTTTACATGCTGTCAGCCCTGCTACAGTGGCGAGCAGTACAATGATGGAGATGATCTTCATTTAGGGAATTAGTTTAATGGTTTTGCCGGTTTGTTTTTGATAAGTGCTGAGTTTGATCTGCAGGGTATAGTACCATTTCAACCGGTCCATATCCGCTTGCTGCAGGCTGTATTCTGCGTCGAGCAATTCGAGCAGGGTAGCCATACCAACCATGAATTTGGTACGTACGGCGTTGTAATAAACCGAAGCATTTTTGTAGGCGTTATTGACCGAGCTGTAAATATTAAGCTGATTGGTTACATCGCTAAAAGCGGAGAGCTCGTCAATACGTAACTGGTTCCTGGTGTCCTGCAGCTGTGAAACCAGGCTTCTTTTCTGAAAGAATGCCTGTCTTGACCGGGCATGAGCAGCACCGGAATTGAAAATATTCCATTTAAACGATACTTCCAATGCGCCGTAAGGAAGCCTGCCGTTACTGAAATCGATTCTGTTTCCGCTGATGCCGCCGGTACCTTTAAACTGCAGTACCGGCAAACTTTGTGCGCGTACCAGGTTCTTCTGCATTTCAGCTGCTTTGACGGTACTTTCCAAAGCGTCTACACGGTACCCACTTATTGTAGTATCCCGTTGTGTTGCTATTGCGTACATCCGGGCGGGATCGTACAGGTAAAATTTATCGATTAAAATGGTATCCTGCGGTAACCTGTTGATCAGGAAGTTAAAATAAAACCGGGCCTTTACACGGCTGTTTTCTATATCACTTAGCTGCGCTTCAACATTGCTCAGATTTGCCTTTGATTTATAGAGCGCTTCCTTGGTTAGTTTTTGCTGTTCCAGCAAGCTTTGTATGCTGGCCAGGTTTTGCCGGGCGTTTTTAACCCCGCGTTCTACTGCCTCTTTCAGGGCAACTGCCTGGAGGTATTGAAAATAGGCGGTCCTGATCTCAGCGTCAAGCTTGAGACGGAAATCTGCCAGCTGACTGGCTGAAGACCGGCTGTTTTCTTCCTTTATCTTCTTACTGTACACCAGCTGTCTGTTATAAATATTCTGGGTTACCTGCAATGCAGAGCTGAAATTATTGATGCCGGGATAGTAGAGTTTTCCATTTTTTGAACTGCTCATCAGTAGCTGGTCAATAATAGTGGCTGTACCACCAGCTTCGCTCCCCAGGTCTATCGGCTGCCGGAAATTACGGGTATAACCGCCGGTCATATCTACCGATGGGCCGAACATTTTTTTGCTTTCCTGCAATGCCCAGACTGAAGTCTGATAGTCGAAATTCAGCTGGTCGATGCTGGTATTGTTTGATAATCCCTCTTCAGCATAGCCGTTCAGGATTTGCTGTGCATTGCAAAATGCTATCGGTACAGACAGGAGCAACAGCAATATTAATTTGATAAAACAGCGTTTACTCATTGTGCTCTCTGTTTATGATTAACACAATGAACCTGTTGAAGAGGGTTGCCGGAAATGCTGGTGCACTGCAGTTTATTTTCGCTGGGAGTGCTGCTGAGGATGGATATCATGTTCCAAACTTAGCCGCTTGCCATTTCAAAGCGAACTGATTTGTATATGAAGCCACTAAATATGCGTCTGAAACAACTGAAAGTTGAGTTGAATAAAACCAGATTATTAAAAGTTTTATGTGCTCTGAATGTGCTGTCAGGCATCTGATTTCGGTCGTTTAAGAATGGACATTGGTCTTTAGCTGCCTTCGGCGGTTTATTCAAGCTGTTTATTTATATCGGTGTTTCATGAGCTCGCCAAGGCTCGGTTTAAAGGTTATGATGGTTTAACCTGCTATTTAGACGTTTCATTCGTTATCCCAGCTATCTTATCGTTGACTTTGCCTGTTAACGGCATTTATTTCCGATGTTTACGCTGGTTAGGCGAGTGCTTCACAAGTTGCATTATGCAGGCAAAATATATAACAGATATATTTATGGCGACAATTTTAAAAGCGAATAACAAAGGTTTGAATGACAAATGGGTGCGCAGAGTAGGTATCCCGCTTATTGCCATTCTGCTTGTATTGTCAGGTGATGTTTCACCCGCGCAGATTTCGCCCAGAATGGTCGCATTTAAAATCATCAGGAATATATTTTTCGTGTTCTGTTATTGGGAAAGCAACCGGATCATCTTTATTTATATGCGAAGCAAGTACCCGAATCTGAAGGACACGAGCAAACGTATTGGAATGCACATTGTCATTTTTCTCATTTACATTCTGGTTTCCGGGGCTGTTTTTGCATTCATCAACATTAATCTGCCTAAAACTAATCCCGAACCCTTTCTTTCGGAGTTTAAGGATATAGTG
>JAATFQ010000140.1 GCA_015655115.1 Sphingobacteriales bacterium | reverse complement strand
TCGGAAGGATAAAACCCAAATCCTATCGTAGAAGTTGCCGGCAAAGGCAATTCTGCGGTAAATTTAGTCGGGAAAGAACTCATCAGCGCTTCAGGTACAACAAATGTAGCATCGCCATCTTTCACTTTTGCTGTTACCTGCGAACGGTGGGTTATACCAATTGTCATACCGGACAGTGTTTCTATATAGATACCCGCATTCCAGCCAAAATCGCTCGTGTTGCCCTCAAGCTTTGCAGTGCCCGATTCTCCATTGCTCAGCGTTAAAGGCAATGCGCGCCTTAAGTCGACCTTTCCATGTGAATATACCAAACCAGCACCTATACCAATCTGGTCTGTAATTTTATAACTCAGCGTAGGCTGAAAATATATCGCCTGTAAGTCTAATGAAGTAACTGTATACTTACCTGTCCAGTCTTCCTTCCAGTGCATCGCACCTCCAAATGGCGTGTATACACCCAGACCAAAACGCAGCCTGTTTTCTGGCGAGCCGAATACGGCATAACCCATTACTGGTGTAGCAATCTTATCTTTGTTGTACTCTGTTACATTCGAGCCTGCTTCGCGAAAAGCTGTCTTGAGGTAGAGGGGACTAATGCCGGCTTGTACACCGTTTTTCTTGAGAAATGAGACGGCCCCGGGGTTAAAGAATACCGCTGCTTCGTCTAAAACAACGCCTGTCCCTGCACCGGCCATGGCTGTCTGCTTCTGCCCCTGAAGGTTTACCTGGAAAGATTGGGCATAACCCAAAATCGGTAAGCCTAGTAAAATGCTTAGTAAAATCTTTTTCATATTTGGTTAGAGTTTATTGATGGCCCTGCTATTAAAAAATAAGCATTGTAATCATCTGGTTTATCCTATTAACACTGAATGTGTGAAAGTAGTTTGATTCAAAAAATATAATGCAGGTATAACGGGGTAACGATTTTACCAAATAAAAGCTCACAATCCAAATGTTGCCCCAGGTTTTTTTTACTTATACAAAAATATTATTATACTGATTAAATTATATCACAAATAGACAAAGGTTATCATTACAGTTATCAAGAGGTCAATTGACCCTGTTTATATGGTTATCATCTAAAAGTAAAATCATAACATCTGATTAGGAAGTGCTTACAACATATTTAAATTTGCTAACACTGTTAATTTATTAAATTTAGATAACAGCCAAACAAGAAAATCCAACATAAAAAAATTAGATCATGAGTTTATTAGATGCGCTAAAATGGCGTTATGCAACAAAAAAAATGAATGGTGAAAAAGTTCACCAGGATAAAGTTGACCAAATCATTGAAGCAGCACGCCTTGCGCCAACTTCATCAGGATTACAGCCTTTTCAAGTGATCGTGGTAACCAACCCGGAATTGAAAGCTAAAATACAAACAGTAGCATTCGGACAAACTCAGATTGTAGATTCTTCTCACCTGCTGATCTTCGCAGCATGGGACAAGTATACCGAAGAGCGGATCAGAGGGGTTTTTGCACGCAATAATGCAGAACGCGGATTGCCGGACGAAACTCCATCGGATTATGAGATCCAGCTAACAGCAAACTACACTACGAAAACTGCCGAAGAAAATTTTGCCCACGCTGCAAGACAAGCCTATATTGGATTCGGAATGGCAATTGCTGAAGCAGCCTTGCTGCAAGTAGATGCTACGCCAATGGAAGGTTTTAACCCTGCGGAGCTTGATGCTTTGCTCGGATTGACTGAACGTGGACTGCGTAGTGTTACTTTATTACCTTTAGGATATAGAGATGAATCAGGAGACTGGTTGGTTAATCTTAAAAAAGTACGTAAGCCATTAAAAGAATTTTTAATTGAATTCAACTAAGCTGAAAACTCAACGGGAAATGCTTTTTGCATTCCTATCGTGGTAGCTGATAAAGGGAACTGTTTAACAATTCCCTTTTTTTATTGCCAAATTTACCGGATATGATGAATCTTCTGTTGCACCTGTCTCCATCAATTTCCTCCAAATAAACCGATCCGTTTAATGGAAAATCGAATGATCACCAAATACAAGCCTGATCAATTCAAGTACAAGTACTACAATCATGCTGCAGAGTCTCACATAATTTCCATCCCAAGCTAATCAAATGTCAAAAAATGTTAAAGGGATACCTAAAATAGAGAAGCTCCGTTCATAAATGAATATATTAGCGGAGATTAATTGCGTTTTATAAGATATTCATGAACTATTTAAAATTATCATTTGCATTCTTTATACTATCCTTGTCTATAAATCTCAATGTTTCTGCACAGCAGGACAGTACGATATTGGGTAATATTTTGGGGAAATCAAAGATTGTAGCCGACCAGTACCCTGCGGAAAAGGTTTATCTGCACTTTGACAAGCCTTATTACAGTGTTGCAGACACGATATTCTTTAAAGCTTACCTCACGTTTGAACAGAATGTACCCTCCCCGCTCAGTAAGGTAGTGTACGTGGATTTAATGACCAGTCAGGATTCTCTTGTACAAACTATAAAGCTGCCTGTAACCAATAGTGTAGCTTATGGCAGCATCCCATTGGATATGGTCAATTTTAAGCAGGGCAACTACTATGTAAGGGCTTATACCGTATGGATGTTCAACTCAAGCCCTGATTATTTTTTCACCAAGACTATTCCCATTGGCGAGGCCATAGATAAAAAGCTGATCACACATTTCACCTATAAGAATATCCAGAATGAAAAAGGACAGACTATTGAGGCACAGATACAATATAAAAACACCGATAAAATTCCATATATCAGTAGAAATGTAAGCTGGAGCGTTACTTCAAACTATGAAGTGGTGAGTAAAGGCAAGGGTGTGACTGATCAGAATGGCGTGCTTAAAATCACCATCACCCCTAAAAAGAACCAGGTGATCACTAAGGGCGACCTGGTTACAGAGCTTACAGCAGGCACGGATGTTTTTCCTTCTTCTTTTGTGCTGAAACCTAAAGCAGCAAACAATGATGTTCAGTTTTTTCCCGAAGGCGGCGAACTGATCAGAAGCATCCCTACACAGATAGGCTTTAAAGCCATTAATTCCGCCGGACTAGGTATTGCGCTGACGGGCACGGTAACGGATAATGAAGGAAACCAGATCTCTACCTTTACTTCTTCCCATCTGGGCATGGGCTCTTTTTATGTAAATGCCGAAGGTGATAAATCTTACAAAGCCAATGTCACCTTTAAAGACGGAACGAAGAAGTCGTTCGATTTACCAAAATCTATTGCTTCAGGGATCAGTATACAGGCTGCCAGCTTAACGCCTGATATGATCAACTTTAAAATTGTAGCTAATGATGCTTATTTTCAGGAAAATCAGGGCAAAGGGCTCTATATCGTTGCGCAGAAGGACGGACGTGTGTATTATGCCGCACAGTCGAAATTAGCTGCACAGGTAACCACAGCAAAAGTATCTACCGAGAAATTCCCTCCGGGGATCATACAAATGACATTATTCTCTAACACCGGAGAGCCGGTAAGTGAAAGGCTTTTCTTTGTGCTGCACAAAAACCCCGCAATGAACCTTACTTTAAAATCTGACCTCCCTACTTATAAACCGCGTCAGAAGGTGAGGCTCACAGTATCAGCCAAAGACTCTACTCAGCACCTTGTAGGTGATTTCTCTATAAGCGTAACAGATCTGCAGAAAGTCCCTGTGGATGAGAATTCGGAGACGACTATCCTCAGCTCTCTGCTGCTGACTTCAGACCTTAAAGGTTTTGTTGAACACCCTAATTATTATTTTATTAAAACGGACGAGAAGAAACGTGCTGAGCTTGATATACTGATGCTTACCCAGGGATACCGCCGCTTTTCTTACAAAGAGTTATTGGCAAATAAGTTCCCCTCTGTTAATTTCACTCCTGAACAAGGAATTACGGTTACAGGTACTTTGCGCGACAGAACGGGAATGCCAGTGAAAAAAGCTGCATTACGCTTAACAAGTCCTGGCAGGCTTTTATCTGCGGAAGCGATTACCACTAACATGGGCTTGTTCTCCTTCCCTAAGCTGGTTTTTGAAGATGGTGCGGAGCTATTACTGAATGCAAAATATAATGGCGCTGGCAACAACATGATGATCATGGTAGATAGTGCACCAATGCCTGAGGTGACAAGTAACCCTAATATTGCTGATGAGGTAACGAATATAGACAGTACTATGTCTGCCTACCTGGATAACAGCAAAAAACAATATAGTAACCTGCGTACGCTGAAAGAAGTGAAGATTGTTAGTGCGCCGGTAAAAAAACCAAGCCATGCAGATCACCCGGCACTGTCGGGATTAAGTATGATGGCTGACCATGAAATTGGGGGCGACCGCTTCCAGGACTGTAATGACCTGCTTACCTGCCTTAAAACTATGGCAATGGGCCTTACTTTCGAGGATAATAATTTCTATATCACCAGGGATTATATGCAGGGCAATAAATCTACTCCTGTCCAGATTTTCATCAACGGGAATGCTGTTGATGCAATTTCAGTGAATAGTGTAAACCCTAAGGATGTGGAATCTGTAGAGATCTTCCTGCAGGACCAGCTAGGCCTGGTTTTTAAGACTTATAACTGTAAGGGTGTTTTAGTGATCAACACTAAAAAAGTGGAGAAATCTAATATTACCCTGGCGGACCTGAAAAAGATGCTGCCACAAAACAATATGATTAAGTTTACACCTAAAGGTTATACAAAGGTAAGGGACTTTTACTCTCCTAAATACCTTACGCAAACCAGCTCTTACACTGGCAATGACTTGAGAAGTACTATTTACTGGAATCCTAAGGTGATCACTAACGCTGCTGGTGATACTGTAGTAGAATACTTTAATGCAGATGGTAAAGGTACTTACAGGGCCGTAATTGAAGGCGTAGATGTTAATGGTAATGTAGGGCGCTTTGTATACCGCTATACCGTAAAATAAAAATTGCCCGGCGGCAGCATATTGAATATGCTGCCGCCGGGCAATTGATTAATGCTTATTCTGGCATTCCAGGCCATCTGCCGTCATGATACCTTTATACAATTCATGGCTATGATCTGCATCCGGGTCATCTGCATACTCATCACAGCTCCATAAGGAATAGCCCTGAAAAAACCCATCTAGCTTCCTGTCTACATTTATTTTCATACCAACAGGTAATTTGATTACGATCTCTACCCGCTGATCGCGCCAGTTAGCCCTGTTTTTCAGACGTATCTCCGGACTAAACTTCAATACTGAATCTGTTTGAACAAAAGAATACTGGATGTTCTTTGCCTGTTTCAAAGCAACCTCAAAATTCCTTCCCTGCGACCTGTAGCTTTGGACGATCACGGGGACATTGCCTTCTGCTTTTTCAACACTTATGATTACATTTCTTGGCAATGTAAATGGCCCATCACCATCATTCTGGATTACCATGCCCGAATATTCGGCAGAATTTAGCTGGTAGCGGAGGCTGTCATCTTTGCTGAAAAACATCGATCTGTTCAGCTCCAGCGTATAGACAGGAAATGGCTTTATAGGCACTTCCTGTGTGAAGATGGCTTCTTCTTTAAACTCGTTCGTTATTTTAGCTATATAGAATATCGTTACCGACACTCCTGCCAGCCAAACAAGCAACAAACCATAAGAGATCATTTTATGGATAATGATTTTACTGAAAGCTACCCTGATAGATAGTAATACCAAAGCTATAATAGGTACCGCAAGAACAACAAAAACAGCAATGATGAAATCGGTAAAGTAAGATTCATTGATAATGGTGAATGGGAAGATCTGGCTGGCACTGGAATCCCAGAAGCCAAATAATGCAGCCAGAACAATAAAGGTAGCGAAGAGCAGTATTGGCCCCAGGATGATGATCACAACTGCAATAAACTTCAGGATCGCTTTCCCGATTACCGGGATTAGGCGGCCTAGGACTTCCAGGAATTCAACAATGAAATTCCCTGAACGTTTTACCAGTGGCTCCAGATGTTCGTTCGCATTCTTCAGGTTGTGTTTTACACTCGACAGCTCTTCTTCAAAATTCCGTTTGAACCCTTCCAGCGTTGCGGCCTCTCCCTTCATGGCCATCTTTTCTGCTCTGGTTAAAGCCTTCGGAATGGCCACCCATAATATCAGGTAGGCAAACAGTCCGGCTCCACCCAGAAATACAGAGAGGACAGCTACAATCCTCAAAATACTGACATCGATCTTCAGGTAGTGGCTCAAACCTGAACATACCCCCGCCAGCATCGCTTCATCAGTATCCCTGTATATTTTACGCTCTGCAAATCTGGCAGAATGACTATTTGTCTCTGACTCCGCAGCATCCGGAATTTCTTCCTCATTGTCCTCGAAGTCTTTCACAGACCCCATAGAGGCAATTACCACATGTACATCTGCCAGCTCTATGACTTGCTTTTGCTGAGTACTTAAAGCTTCGAGGAACATCTCGGCAATCCTGTTTTCAATATCGGCTACAATTTCAAAGTCGTCTGCACTTTTTCCAAAATGCTGCTTTACCTCAATCAGGTAATTCGTGAGCAGCTCACAGGCATCTTCTTCTATATGGATAATAGAATTGCCAATATTTATGTTAAGCGTCCTTTTCATCTGAATACTTGTTATCGTTGAGTTTGATTTTTTGATTGCGCTATCGCGAAGGATAGCTCCTGCCAGGTGCTGTCGAGTTTCGACAGGATGGAAATCCCTTCGGCCGTTAAGGTGTAGTACTTTCGCGGAGGACCTGAGGTAGACTCTACCCAGTTATAGCTGAGCAGGCCATTGTTCTTTAACCTGGTCAGTAATGGATAAAGTGTACCCTCAACTACGAGTAGCCTGGCCGACTTCAGTTCGGCAATAATATCAGAGGCATAGATCTCTCCCCTTGATATGATCAGGAGCACACAGTATTCGAGTATGCCCTTTCGCATTTGCGTTTGTGTATTTTCTGCTATCATAAATCAAAGATATATGTTTTATATAGTAATATGCAATACATAGTACTATATAAAACATGACATAATATACAAACAACTGTATATCAATTGAATAAAATATATTATGAAATTAAAATAAGTAGAAAGATAAAAATACTCCTGTAAATAAATGGAATAAAAAACAGCACAATCGAGGAACAAACCGTTTGCAAAATAGTACAACCTAGCTTAAAAATAAACGCTAAAGCACTTAGGATGAACGTCTATTTTCAAAAATAACAAAAATTCTACCTCAAGAAATGCGAATTTAGGAACATTTTCTGCGCTGGCACCAAATTTGGCTCAACCTTTGTAATATCCAAAGCACATCTACCTATAAAAAACATCCTATGGTTATCAAAATGAATCTCACCTTACCAACTTTTGCCAGGCAAGAGC
>JAATFQ010000123.1 GCA_015655115.1 Sphingobacteriales bacterium | reverse complement strand
CGATTGTATTGGTAAAAAGTAAATACCAGCACCCCTATCAACAAAATCAAGAACTGCATCGGTATTTTCACCAATCCATTCATCAGTAACCCTAGTCTGCTTTCACTTACGGAAGAACCCGTTAAATAACGGCCGACCTGGCTCTGGTCAGTTCCGAAATAGGAGAGCTGCAGAAAGAAACCTCCAATAAGGCCACTCCATACCGTGTAAGGGTTATTCCAGTCAAACTTAAAGTCGATCGCATTGGTACGCCCCATTTTCCCGGCAATACTGATAGCCTTACCAAAACCCACATTACCCGGCAAGAGGTGAACCACCATAATACCCGCAGCAAAGAGTCCGCAGAAAATGATGCTCATCTGCAGCATCTGCGTATAAGAAACCGCCTTAGTACCACCATAAACGGTATAGGCTACAACAATACTTCCGATACAAAGCGTAGTATAGGTAGTGTTTATATTCAAAATTGTAGAAAGAATAATTGAAGGCGCATAAATAGTAATACCCGTAGAAAGGCCCCTTTGGATCAGAAACAGGAAAGCCGTCAGCGCCCTGGTGTTCAAATCAAAACGCTGTTCCAGGTACTCATAAGCAGTGTACACTTTAAGCCTGTGAAAAATAGGAACAAAGGTGATACACAGAACAATCATTGCCAGGGGCAGGCCAAAGTAAAACTGCACAAAGCTCATTCCCGAAGAATATGCTAATCCCGGCGCCGATAAAAAAGTAATAGCACTCGCTTGCGTAGCCATCACTGATAAGCAGACACTGTACCATGGCAAAGAGCGGTTACCCAATAGAAAACCCTCTATATTCTGTGCGCCCCTGCTTTTATAAATACCATAAGCAACGATCGCAACTATAGTAAAGATTAAAACACCCCAGTCTGCATTACTCATTCAAAATATCTGGTAAAAATGTAAAAGATAAGGATCAACAATACCAGCCAGAAAATCAGCAGCCAGTAAAACTGCCGCCAGCTTTTCACAAAGGGTGGTAATTCCTGATGAGCAGGCTTAGTTTTCATTTGCTGTAGTATTTTTAGAAATCAAGTTAACGAATAATCTGTAAGCACCGGCAACGCCTGCAGGTAATTCTCTGAAAAAGGCGAGAGAAGTATATACAAACTTACCCTTACCATAGTCGGCCACCAATAGCGATCCCTTACTGCTCTCCTCCCCTGTATCTTTCATTTGCAATAACTGGGTATAATGCGGATCTACATCAGTGGCGAAATATAAACCGCGCTCCTGTATCCATCCGTCAAAGTCTTTACTCGTAATTTTATTAGGGAAGTTCAATGCCGCATGGCCTGGCGCCAGGAAAACAACGGCAGCGTCCTCTTCAGTAACTCTATCGCGACTCAGTTTAAAGGGATAAGGGCCAATATCAGCCAGTTTTAAAGGGGCATTAACATTGTACTGAACAAGTACAACCCCGCCATTTTTAACATAATCCATCAGCTTCGGCTGCATCAGTCCCGCCTGTTCATTGATATTATACAACCTTACTCCAGTAATAATTGCATCATAACCAGAAAGGTCACCATTGATCACCTCTTTCTCAGTAAGCCGTGTTACCTGATATCCTATCTGCACCAGCGACTCAGGAATTAAATCGCCCGCGCCGGCAATATAGCCTATCTTTTTTCCGGCAAACTTCAGGTCTACCCTTTCCACCTTTGCCTCTGCAAAAGGGAATAACGTTTGTACAGGAATATGGTCGTAGCTAACCACCTTTAGTCCCTGGTGGTAATCCTGGCCGGCAACAGTAACTACAAATGAAAAATCACCACCACTTACCTTCCCTGCAGGGGTAACGCTGAACGCTATACTTTGTTCATCTCCTTTTTTAAGTAAGGTAAAATCTACTTTTGCGGGACTAACGAGCCATCCTTCAGGAGCTTTAGGCTGCAGTATTCCCACAGCATTATTCTTAAAGCTATGCAGCTGAACAGTAATTTTTTTAGGCGTGTTATTATTAAATACAAAAGCTTTCTCAGCCATTGTAGCCGTAACCGGAGGGGCAACTACCAGAGGCTGATACAGCTCCCCTCTTACAGGGTCAGTAGATTTATAGACAATTGGCCTGCTCACATCAACAAACTGTCCCCCGAAATCTATCCTGAACACACCCGCTTTAGGTGCCGGAGACTGCGGCAAGCCCAGGTATGATAGCGAATCCACAACATAACTGCCAATAGGGTGCTTCTTTGCCAGCCAATAAGGCTGTGTAACCCCAATAGCATTCGTGGCGGCCATCTGTGTAAAGCTAATCATTTGATTAGGGACAAGGACTTCATTTACTCCTTTAAGCTCATCATTTGTACCCCGCTTCAACTCCCTCAAAGTAATTCTGATCGGGAAATCAGCCTTCACTCTTGCAATCGCATTAATAGTTAAGGGGATAGAATCATTCAGGGCATAGGATGATTGTGGGGCAGACGTTTCCAGCCAGATACCTGCACAGGCAAGAATAAGTTCATCCAGCAACTGATGTTTGAAAGGAAGTCCTTTAACTTCAGCCTTCAGTTTTAATAATTTAACGATCGATTGAGAAGGATCCGAGGGGATATAAGTAGTATTGATATCATTTAATAAAGCTTGAACACTAGCTTGGGCACCAGCGCTTCCCTTTTCATTGCCCAAACCAATATTTACACCATCAAACAGATCTTTTGTGGCCGGCGCACCCGCTACAGCACTAAAATATTCTGTTGCTGAACCTCTTTGTCTGGCAGAGCCAAAGCCCTGGCTACGGTGATTTGAGCGGCTCTCCGCTGCAATTTCTCCATAACTTTTTCCCAACAATGCATTAAAACCGCCCACATCAATCTTCAGCTGGTCGGCCGACGTTGTATTTACAGACCCGAAATTAAAAGTATTCCATACAATCCTTTTCGCCTGCCACGGTTTCACAAATTTCAGCTGTTCAGGAAAACGCTTAGGGTCTGCTGCGGCAAAAAAAGCTTCCCTGGCAAGAATAGCCGAGGCAGCGTGATGGCCATGCCCGGCGCGGGCGTCTTCCGGGAAACGGGTAATAATTACATCCGGACGGAAATTTCTGATTACCCAGACGGCATCAGAAAGAATCTTTTCCTTATTCCATATTTTGAAACTTTCGTCAGAATTTTTAGAGAAACCAAAGTCGTTAGCCCTGGTAAAAAACTGCTCGGCGCCATCCATTTTACGGGCAGCCAGCAGTTCCTGTGTGCGGATTAACCCCAGTAACTCTCCTTGCTCGCTACCAATTAAATTCTGCCCCCCATCACCGCGTGTTAACGACAAATATCCGGTACGTACTTTTCTTTCTTTAGCCAGATAGGCCAGCAAGCGGGTATTTTCGTCATCAGGGTGTGCCGCCATGTACAGCACACTGCCGTTAATGCTCAAACTTTCCAGTCCTTGCTTAATTTCGGCAGCATTGAGCTGCACTGAAGCCTGGGCCCTGATAAATAATGGGGTAATGGACAAGAGCCATAGCAGAGACAAACGATATTTCATATACCAATATTAATTGCCGAAAATAATTAAAAAAACGGGAGCACCGCTTCATCCGGCAATTAATATTGGTAACAATACTGCAGTATACAGCAGCTTATAAAAGAATTTTACTGCTCACTTCTTTATCGATGGTGATAAAACCTGGATATTTAACAAGTGAATTGCCTACTTTAATACTAGGCCTGATCTTCAACGTCACCAAACCTTTTTTCTCCTGTCCGCTGCCCCCAGCACGCAAAAACTCAGTAATTTCAGACATTACTTTTGCATTGGAAATAAACTGGTAAACATTGGCATTTACATCAACCGGAACCACTACCGAAGTACCGGGCTCCACGTTAACCAGCTGGTTTACAAAGCCTGTTGCCAACTCCTGGTTGTTGATCAGCACTTTATATTCAAATTCATTGATCGCTGCCAGGTTGCCAGAAGGATTCGTAATTTCCATATTGAGGCGCAAACGTAAAGGGACATCCTTCCTGAGTAAACCAAAGGCCAGGCTGGGCAAACTTGCCAGATTGATATTTTGATTATTCAGCAGGTTTTTAATATCCGTGCCTGCAATAGTAATATTGTCGGCCGACTTTACCTTATAAGTACACTTTTCAAGTGCTTTGATTTGCTGTGCTTGTTTATTAACCCCGCAGCCCATAACACTTATTGCTGCAAAGCAAATCAATAGTAATTTCTTCATTTGAATATGTTTTAAGAATGGATCTTTTATTCCATCCCTCTATAACGGATAAAAACTGCTTTATTGTCTAATAACTCCGTTTTGAACGAGTAGTCTTGCGGCTAATCAGGCTGTCAACACTGATCCTGCCACTACCGGCAAACAATAAAACGAGGTAAGCGAGCAAATAATGCAGCCCCAACTCCTTTTCCGCCATCCCATCAGCACCATGGACTACCAATACGGCAATAATCATCGTAACGATCAATGGCAGTACTGCTAATCGTGTAGCCAGCCCAATTAAGATTAGTGCAGAACAAAAAACTTCCGCAAAAACCGCAAGCACAAGAGAAAGCACAGCGCCAACACCAATGGGATCAGGAAATTTGATTTCACCACCTTCCAGAAGGGTATTTAATTTAGCAATCCCGTGAGTAAGCATCAGTACAGCAATGGCAAGTCTTAATATCAACAAGGCAAAATCCAGGCTCCGGTGATTGTAATTCGTATTAAATAATCTGTTCATAGTGGTATTGAATTTAGGTGAAATTTTAATCTTATGGTAAATATATAATTAATACTCCATTTATAGCATCAGGGATTTATCAAAGCTAGTCATCACATTATCTATACATCACTATCCGATATTGCTTAAGCTTCTGACTGATTAATGCTAATCTGTCGGGCAATGGTACTTCTAATTTATAGAAATGGATCAAAGCTGCATAACCGACAATAAATCCCTCTTCAGGAGCGGTTCTTTCATGAAAAACGTTTATTTTTTGTGAAAAACAATTATTAATGGAAGCCATCTGTGAATTTTGATTATTCAAATATAAGGAATGAAGGTGATTTCGCCCGCAAAAAATCATGAGCCTGCAATCAGCACCCATGAAGTATATTCAAGTCACAACTTAAAGCTATCCTAACGGCAACAAAAATCAACCCGGCTAAACAATTTGCGCTAATTTTTCTTTATAGCTGAAGCAGCTTAATCTTTCTTACAGAAATGGAAAGCTACAATAATTAGAAAGGTAAAGCTACAATAACATCAAAAATAGCGCAATTATGGAAACAGCAGCAAAAACGAAACTGAGCTTTAAAGGTATATGGAAAGTATTAAAAGAATCTTTTTCAGGATTCTCCGATCATAAAGTAACCAAGCTAAGCGGCTCATTAGCGTATTATACCGTATTTTCTATGGGGCCAATGATTATTCTGATCATCTCTATCTGTAGTATAGTTTGGAGAAGAGAAGCTATTGAAGGACAAATTGCTGGTCAGCTGGTTGATTTTCTGGGCAAGGACACTGCGGCAAGCCTGCAGGAAATTATAAAAAAAGCAGCAGTAAGTAACCAAAGCGTTGTATCTGCTATTGTCGGCGGTATTACCCTGCTCGTGGGTGCAACAACAGTATTTGCCGAAATCCAGGATTCCATCAATGGGATCTGGGGATTGAAGCCTAAACCAAAGAGAGGATGGTTAAAAATGCTGCAAAACAGATTCCTGTCTTTTTCGGTAATCCTAAGCTTAGGCTTTATCCTTCTCGTATCGCTGGGGATAACGTCATTAATTGATGGGTTCAGCAATAAGCTGCAAGCCAATTTCAGCCAGGTTTCGGTTGTGTTCTTTTACATCGTAAACCAAATTGTAACCCTTGCCGTAATTTCCCTGATCTTCGGAGTGATCTTTAAAGTGTTGCCCGATGCAAAAATTAAATGGAGAGATGTCGCCTCTGGTGCTGTCGTTACTGCAATATTATTTATGATCGGTAAATTTGCGATCTCTATCTACATTGGAAGTACCGATGTGGGAGGCACTTATGGGGCTGCTGGGTCGTTGGTTGTTCTGTTATTGTGGACTTATTACTCTTCTATCATTTTATATTTCGGTGCCGAATTCACTAAGGCCTATGCCATCAATTATGGTTCAGAGATCGTGCCCAATCATTATGCCGTAACTACGCGTGAAGTAGAGATTGAAACCGGAAGTGATTCCATACAGCAAAATGATGCTAAGCCTACGGAGATAAAAGAAAAATAGGCCTTATAAGGATAGGACATAAACCTTCTGCAGAAAGAATAAATAAGGCATTTAAAGGAAGTATGAAAAATAAGACCTTTAAAGATTATACATGCACAAACCTGAAAGTCAAATTAATGCGGGGACCAACAGGGAGCGTAGTTTTGACTAATCTGTGCTCCCAGTATTTCTGAGTTTCACCTTTCATTAATATCATGCTGCCGTGATCCGTTTCCAAAGAGATTACAGGAATTTTATCAACATAATTCCTGAACTGGAAAATACGCTCCGCGCCAAAACTCAGAGAAGCAATTACAGGAAACTGACCTAGCGAACGCTCATTATCTCGATGCCAGCCCATATAATCTCTACCGTCACGATAGCAATTGAGCAGGCATACATTAAAAACAGTACCGCATTTTTCTTCTACATGCGCTTTAATCTGAAGTAAGGGGGAAGTCCATTCTTCAGCCTGCATAGACAGGCCCGAATAAGCATAGCGCATACCCTTATCGCCAAAAAATGCGGTTAAGCGCGGCTGCATGATTTTCCTTCCAAACATGGTCACAGGTTCCTGAATCCAGGGAATATCATCAAGTAGATATTGAAAGTAGGCATCACTCTCTTCCGCTGTAAAAAAGACAGGATAAAACAAAACCTCCGCAGGGTGCGGCAGGAGATTAACATGATCACCATAGTTTTGCATATTCGTAAAACTTATACAGATTAAAAACGTGCAAAGGCAGCTTTTGTTTAGAACAGGATAGTTATAAATGAATAATCAGTCTATACTAACAAATAACCTGTCAGGATTAACAAAATAATCGGTCAGCATTAACAATGAATACAACTCGCTTCAATAGAAAATAGTTATCAATTCATCAAATCCTGACCGATATAAAAATAGCTTAAGCTGTTTCTAACTTTACAATATTTCTGTAAGGGAAAGAGCTGAAAATATGACGACGGGCAAATCTTCCCGGAGAATCGGCGTTCACCAACTTCACATAGATCGCTTTTGGAACTTCAAAATATTCGTAACCGCTACCATCAAGGAAATGAACAGTTAAGATCAACCCTTTCCAATTGTAATCAGCGATACCGCAAGATGTTATTGTATTGGTATATTGTTCAATTGAAACTGCCAGCGTTTCCGGAGCAATACTTACCAGGAAATGGTAAGCTTCAATTATTTCTTTACTTTTTACCTCTGCAGCTAATTTAGCTTCATCACTTTCCTGGAATTTATCAGGATGGAATTCTTTCATTAAATTCCTGTAAATGGTTTTTAATTCTTTAAGTTCGGCATCTTTTTGAACACACAATAATTTTCTGTAATCGACAATCTTCTTCATATGTTTTTAATGGCAATAATTGTTTATGACTAACAGGCTGAATTGCAGGCTCAACCGATCCCTCAGGGAAACAATTTTGCAAAGGTACAATTTAAAAATTGAAAGAAAGATTAAGGTTTGGTTAAGTGATTTTTAATAACATTTTAATCCTGTTTTAATGCGCCTTTAATTTGGGGCACAGAACTTTGTACGAATCAATTTTACAGCTAGTCCAAATCAATTTCACAGCTACCATATCTTCAACAAAAATGTTCAATACACCTCTTCTTGCAGCACTGGGTACCCCAGAAATCCTGCTTATTTTGATTGCAGTCCTGCTCCTTTTCGGAGGTAAAAAAATACCTGAGTTGATGAAAGGCCTGGGACAAGGGATAAAAGAATTTAAAGACGGCCAGAAAGGCAATGAATGAGTTCTGAAATAGATGGTTACCTTTGTACTTCAACAAACCTCCATCAGTCTATGTATAAGATCGGTTTAGCAGAAGATGATCAAAAAATTGCCAGCCTGGTAAAGGCAGGGCTTGAAGAACATCACTACACAGTTACCACCATTCCTGATGGCATTATGGCACTATATGCCTTTCAGGAAGAGAAATTCGACCTCCTAGTACTGGATGTGATGATGCCAGGGATGAATGGTATCGAAATATGCCGCCAATTAAGAGAAAGCAATAAGGAAGTACCCATACTGATGCTTACCGCCCTTGGTTCAATTGAAGATAAGGTATTAGGACTCAATTCGGGAGCAGACGACTATCTGCTGAAGCCTTTCCATTTTAAAGAGCTGCTCGCCAGGATCGAAGCATTGTTAAGAAGAAACCGCAGAGAGACCTCCGCCCCTACCCATCAGCTGAGCTTTGAAGATGTGGTCCTCGATACCTATAGCAAAACCGTTTCACGTGCAGGCAAAGACATTCCCCTCACCGCTAAAGAATTCACCCTACTGGAATTATTCCTTAAAAATCCGAACAGGCTGCTCTCACGACAATATATCGCCGAAAATGCATGGGATATCAGTTTCGACACCGGCACGAATGTGATTGATGTATATGTGAACTTCCTGCGCAATAAAATTGAAAAGGGCTTCGACAGAAAACTGATCCATACCAAAATAGGTATGGGCTACATCATGAAATAAGTTCCGGTACTTTATCAACACCTATCTCTATGAAGATCAAAGACCGCCTGGCCTTATACTTTACACTAGTCAGCACCATTACGCTGCTGGGTGTATTGATGGTGGTCTATATCACCTTCCAGCAGGTAATGGAATCCGAATTCTTCGACCGCTTAACAGACCGCACCATGGTCACCGCTAAGCTGTATTTAGAAGCTGATGAAATTTCTAATGAAGATTTAAACAAAGTACGGGCGCAATATATGGAACGGCTGAATGGCGAAGTCATACGTATCTATAATGCCCGCAACAATGCTACATTCATTGGGGACGACCAGCAATTCTGGGGAAGTGAAACCATTAATCAGGTAAGAAAACAAGGAAAAGTCAGGTTCACAGACGGCGAAAGGCAGGTAGTCGGCATTTTTTATAAAGACAACCAGGGCAACTTTGTCATCCTTGCTTCGGCAATAGACCATAGCACAGCAGTGCGGGTACAAAAGCTGCTCCGGGTAATGATTGTGGTATTTATTGTCATTTTCCTCGGACTGCTCCTTTCGGGCAGGTGGATCGCAAAAAGAATTCTTTTACCACTGGACTTCTTTATAGACCAGGTCAAACTGATCAAGTCTAATAACCTTTATTTCCGTGTGGAGGAAGGAAAAAATAAAGATGAGATTACTCTCCTTGCCCAGAACTTCAATAACCTGATGGAACACCTGGAGAATTCCTTCATCCTCCAGAAAACCTTTGTGGCCAATGCTTCACATGAACTCCGTACACCAGTTACACGGATGATCATTGGCGCAGAAATAGCACTATCCAAAGAACGCGAAAAAGAGGACTACCAAAAAGCATTGAAATCTATGCTTGAAGATGCCGAGAAACTGGAAAATATCATCGCAGCCTTGTTTAACCTTGCCCAGGCCGACCTGGAATACGGCTCGTCACAAACCGGGAAAATCCGTATTGATGAAATGATATGGCAGCTGCAATCGGAATGGAACCAGAAAAAAGGACCAAACCAATTGGCTGTAGAGATGAGAAACCTGCCTGCAGAAGCAGCTGACCTGATTATACAGGCAAATCCAACGCTGCTGCAGATTGCTATAGACAACATCATCAGCAATGCTTTTAAATTCTCAGACAACCGGCAGGTAAGCTGCATCCTGGATGTAGAGGGGGGACAAATAAATGTCCTGATCAGCGATTCGGGCACAGGTATACCTGAATCACAGCGCGAACAGATATTTAAACCTTTCTTCAGCTCTTCCACAAAAACTGAACATGCCGGCAATGGGATGGGCCTGTATATGGCCCACAAAATCATTACCCTGTATCGGGGAACAATCAGCATAACGTCATCAAATAATGATGGAACTACCTTTCTACTGCGATTCTCTACATTTTAACTACTTTTTAATTAGCCTTTAATTCACGTTTAATGCCGTCGAAATAGTTTTGTCTAAACAACAAACCAATGGCAACTGCTAATTTAAAATGCTATATCTTCCTGATCGGATTCGCCCTGCCAGGCATCCCCTTGATTACAGCAGCTCAGACTACGGATACCTTACAACTGACTCTGCCGAAGGCGGAACAACTCTTTATACAGAACAACTATCAATTAATTGCTCAGAACTATCAAACAAGTACAGCTAAGGCTGAGATCATTACGGCCAAATTATTTGATAACCCAGAATTAAGCTTCGAAACCCAACTCTATAACCCGGATACCAAAAGGTTTTTTGAAACCTCCAAAGCCAATGGCCAGTACCAGGGATCTATATCACAACTGGTAAAATTGGCGGGAAAACGCAATAAAAATATACAACTGGCTACAGCAGGTGCACAGTTGGCAGAATATCAATACTTCGACTTGATGCGCACCCTGAAGTATAACCTGCACTCCAGCTTCTACAAAACTTATTATGCACAGCAATCGGCAAAATTATATCAGCAGCAAATAGCTTCACTGCAGAAATTATTGAGCGCATCCGAGCAACAGCTAAAGATGGGCAACATAGCCCTTAAAGATCTGATCCGGATAAAATCTCTTGTCTACAGCCTCCAGTCAGAATACAACACACTGGAAAATGATATTGAAGATATGCAGACCGACCTGAAACTGATGACGAACATTAAACCAGCCCTAAACCTGCGGTTGGTGATGGACCAGGCAGAAGAACAGAACTATCAGCTGCAAAAACAGGTATATGTGAACCTGCTCGATTCGGCACGCAATAACCGCGCAGATTTAAAACTTACCCAATCCGGCATCACTTACGCAGAAAAGAACCTGCGACTGCAGAAAGCAATGGCGGTACCTGATGTTGAATTCTCATTCGTATACGACCTGAAGTCAAGCTACCCGGATAATTATACAGGCCTGGGATTACATGTGCCCCTTCCGCTTTTCAACAGAAACCAGGGCGAAATCAGAAAAGCGAAGATTGCCATCGACGCAGGTAAAAATCAACTTAACCAGCAGGAAGCAACCCTGGAAAACGAAGTGTCCAACAGCTACAAAACTGCACTAAGGACCGAGAGCCTCTATACCAGCCTTGATAAAAATTTCAGTTCCGACTTTGATAAATTGATAGGAGAAGTGATTAAAAACTTCAAAAACAGGAACATGAGCTTAATAGAGTTCATGGATTTCTATGATTCGTATAAACAGACAACCTTGCAGATGAACGACTTGAAATACCAGCGTATGAATGCAAAAGAAGAAATCAATTACGTTACCGGTTCTACTATCTTTAAATAACACAGCATATGCAAATCCAGATCAAAACCCTCAGCAAGCTCACTCTTACTCTCCTTGCTGCCGGAATCATTTTACAGAGCTGTACAGAACATGCGCCAGATCAACCTAAAGAAGGGAAATTTGAGGTCACAGACTCCTTAATCAGCAAACTGCTGATAGATACTGTTCAGAAAGCAAACAACGAAACCGACCTGAGCTTCTCTGCCAGGATAGCGCCAAATGAGGAAACAATGGCTAAAGTTTTCCCTATGGTAGGCGGAAACGTAAGGTCGGTCCCCGTTAAACTGGGCGACAGGGTTGCCAAAGGCCAGGTGCTGGCTACCATGGGCAGCGCGGAGATGGCCGGATATGATAAAGAAGAAATCAGCTCTTCAGCTGAATTAAGAAATGCGACAAGAAACGTAAAACTGGCCCAGGATATGTACAACAGCGGCCTGTCATCCGCGAGGGAACTGGAAGAAGCAAAGAATGACTTGCTGGTAAAACAAGCAGAAAACAAAAGAACTAAAGCCGTATTAACTTTAAACGGTGGCAATACGAATGGAAACTATACCCTTAAATCACCCTTATCGGGTTTTATCATAGAGAAAAATGTAAACAACAATATGCAGCTGCGCCCGGATAACAGCCAAAGCCTCTTTACCGTGGCAGACCTGTCGACCGTCTGGGGACTGATCAATATATATGAATCTGATATCGCAGATATACAAGTAGGCAACACGGTAAAGATCTCCATCCTATCCTACCCCGACAAAGTATTTACCGGTAAAATAGATCAGATTTCGAATATGCTCGATGCAGACAGCAAAATTATGAATGCACGCGTCATCATCCCGAATCCCGGTTACCTGCTGAAGCCCGGAATGATGGCTACCGCACAGATATCTGCCAAGTCTGACATTAACCTCCCTTCTGTCAATGCCGGCACTATCATCTTCGACGCCGATAAAAATTACGTGCTGGTGCTCGACCCGGTCAAAAAAGTAAGGATCCAGGAAGTTAAAATAGAGCGGAAAAGCGGCGACAAAGCATACATCAGTCAGGGATTAAAGGCTGGAGACAGGATTGTTGCCTCGAAACAGGTTTTTCTTTACGAAGGCCTTAAAAATTAATTTCCTTACCCCAGTTTAAATCTACCATAATGAATAAATTCATTAAGACGATCATAGGTTTTGCCTTAAAAAACAAGTACTTCATATTCTTCGCCACCTTCATTCTGATCCTGGCAGGATACCTGAGCTTTAAGAACACAACCATAGAGGCCTTTCCAGATGTCACAAATACCAACATCACCATCATTACACAATGGCCGGGACGCAGTGCCGAAGAGGTAGAAAAGTTTGTCACCAGGCCACTTGAAATAGCCATGAACCCTACGGAGAAAAGAACCAGTATCCGCTCTTCTTCCCTGTTCGGGCTGTCAATAGTAAAAATAACTTTCGAAGATGATGTGGATTATGCCTTCGCCCGCGTGCAGGTCAATAACCATATTGCCGATGCCGACATCCCGGCAGGCGTAGATCCGCAGGTGCAGCCTTCTTCAGGCCCAACGGGAGAGATCTTCAGGTATACCCTGCAGAGCGATAAAAAATCTATCCGTGAACTGAAAACCCTGCAGGATTGGGTAGTAGAACGCGAACTGCTCTCCGTACCCGGCATTGCCGATGTGGTGAGCTTTGGAGGCGAAGTAAAAACCTATCAGATTACGGTAGACCCGCAAAAATCAATTCAGTATGGCGTAACTGCTACCGAGCTGTACGATGCAGTGGCAAAAAGTAATATCAACGTTGGTGGTGATGTGATTAACCAGGGGGGACAAGCCTATGTTGTCCGCGGTATAGGGGTATTAAATAACATAGATGAGATTGGAAACGTCATCGTCGACAATCACAATGGTACACCTGTCTACGTTAAAACTATTGCAGAAGTTACCGAAAGCGCTTTACCGCGCTTAGGACAGGTAGGGCGCGATAACGATCCGGACGTAGTAGAAGGCATTGTAGTGATGCGAAAAGGCGAAAATCCAAGTGAAGTGCTTACCCGTTTAAAGGAAAAGATCGTGGATATCAACGACCATATCTTACCGGGCGATGTAAAGATCAAAACATTTTACGACAGGGAGAACCTGGTGAACTTCGCGATCCATACTGTTATGCACAACATGATGGAAGGGATCATCTTTGTGACCGTGATTGTATTTCTGTTTATGGCCGACTGGCGTACTACGCTGATCGTATCCATCATTATTCCCCTGGCACTCCTCTTTGCTTTTATTTGTCTAAAAATGAGAGGCATGTCGGCCAACCTCCTATCGATGGGGGCGATAGACTTCGGGATTATCATAGATGGCGCCGTCGTCATGGTCGAGGGGATATTTGTGGCACTCGATCATCGTGCCCATGAAATTGGGATGGACAAATTTGACCGCTTAAGTAAACTGGGCATCATCAAAAGGGCCTGTTTAGAAAACGGAAAAGGGATTTTCTTTGCAAAACTGATCATTATCACCGGCCTGCTGCCTATCTTCACCTTTCAGAAGGTAGAAGGAAAAATGTTCTCCCCCCTGGCCTGGACACTAAGTTTCGCCCTGCTAGGCGCCCTAATCCTCACCTTCACCCTGGTACCAGCACTGGCAAGTGTACTGTTGAATAAAAATGTTAAAGAGAAAAATACCTTCTTTTTAAAGACCATCACTAAAGGCACCATGAAGCTTTATAGCGCGAGCTTCAAGGCCAGGAAATTTGTATTCCCTGTAGCCCTGATCGTTCTGGTATCAGGCTTCTTCAGCTTCAAATTTCTGGGTACAGAGTTTTTGCCAACTTTAGACGAAGGATCCATCTATGTCAGGGCCAGTGCCCCTTTGAGCATCTCGCTTGATGAAACCAGGAAACTGTCTAATGAGATGCGCAAGATCTTCCTCAGTTTCGAAGAAGTGAAGCAGGTAGTTTCGCAAACCGGTCGCCCCAATGATGGTACCGATGCCACAGGTTTCTACAACATGGAATTCCTGGTGGATATCTATCCCAAAGAAGAATGGAAACGCCATGAGAGCAAAGAGCAGCTCGTGGCGCGGATGCAGGAAAAGCTAAAAGGCTATCCTGGAATCAGCCTCAACTTCTCACAGCCTATTTCGGATAACGTTGAGGAAGCTGTATCCGGTGTTAAAGGCTCTATAGTCGTAAAAATGTTTGGGAGCGACTTCAAATACATAGAAAACCAGGAAGAGAAAATTGAAAAAATACTGAAGACCGTGAATGGGATCGAAGATCTGGGAATCCTGCGCAACCTTGGTCAGCCGGAACTGCAGATTAACCTCGACCAGACCAAAATGGCACTCTATGGAGTAAGAACTGAAGATGCCAATGCAGTAATTGAGATGGCAATAGGGGGTAAAGCGGCAACCCAGATTTATGAAGGTGAGCGTAAGTTCGACCTGAGGATCAGGTATCCTGATTCATTTCGTCAAAGCGAAGAATCTATAGGCAACCTAAGGATTCAGAGCCTTTCTGGTGCCAAAGTACCTTTGAGTGAAATCTCTACCATCACCAAAGTTACTGGTCCGAGTATAATTTACAGAGATGCACATGAAAGATATGGTGCTATCAAATTCTCCATTCGGGGCCGGGATATGGGCAGCACAATTGCCGAGGCACAGCAAAAAGTAAATGCAGCCATCAAACTGCCTAAAGACTACAGGCTGCAATGGGCGGGTGATTTTGAAAACCAGCAAAGAGCTACTGCCCGGCTATCACAGGCGGTTCCTATAAGCTTACTGCTGATCTTCTTCATCCTGTTTGTACTTTTTGGGAATATCAAAGACTCCCTCCTGGTACTCAATAATGTGCCCTTTGCTATGGTAGGCGGGATATTGGCATTGCTGATCGCCCGGGTGAACTTCAACATATCAGCCGGTATAGGCTTCATTGCCCTGTTTGGCATCTGCGTACAGAATGGCGTTATTTTGCTTACCCGTTTCAAAACAAACATAGCAGAGCTGAAATACCACCCGACATGGACATTTCAGGATGCCCTGAAAGACGGTATTGCTACCCGGCTGCGCCCGGTAATTATGACAGCTATGATGGCAGCAATAGGCCTGATGCCCGCAGCGTTGTCTACAGGGATAGGCTCCGAGGCCTCGAAACCCTTAGCAATAGTCGTTATTGGCGGATTAATTACCAATACGCTGTTTTGTTTATTCGTTTACCCGATAGTGTTTTACTGGGCATACCAGAAAAAAGCAAAACACCTCACAGATACAAGAGATTTAGCAAGAACACACCACTTTTAGTTTTTTGCTTTGGTTAGGTTGTGTTTGTAGCAGACAAAGATTGGCAGGTCTTTAAATGTCGCTGACAAACACTTTAAAGGGGTTTCGCGAAAGCGTTAACCCCTTTTTATTGATCAGCATTACCCACTCTCCAAAACGTTTTTTCAGGATTAGGAAAGCCAATTTAATGTTGACGCATTGGGCCGATTTTAAAATGGTTTGATAGCAAGGCTTTTTAAGCTTCAGGGTTTCAGAAAACCTGGCTTAGAGGTTGGCTAAATGCATCAGAACAAACACCATACATTAACTAATATGAATTATAAATTTAATTACAGATTAACATAAACACGGTGCCGATTGCCTTGTCGAAAAGTGCAGGGAACGTCGTCGGGCAAGGTCCGTCTTAAGTCCGTGTTAGGTCCGACCTGAGTCCGTCTTTTTGAACTAGT
>JAATFQ010000275.1 GCA_015655115.1 Sphingobacteriales bacterium | reverse complement strand
CTTTCATTTCATGCATGGTGTCTTCGACTTTTTCACCTGCTTTTTTTGAATACTTAGCCATATCATATGAGTTTATAAATTGCAAACAAAGCTTGTTTTGAAGAGTTTTATCTATTTTGATTTTCAGGCCAAATGTCCAATTTCCTACTTTTAAAATGCCCGGTACCCTACGTTTAAGTTATTCCGGAAAAACAAAAGGGCTATCTCCTTCGAGATAGCCCTTCAAATAAACGTGTACACGTTAAGATTATTTTTTCATTCCTACCAATGTACTTTTCAGTTCTTTTACAGGCGCTGAAGTACTCGCCGATGCATTAAATATCGTATTGGCACTGATCGTTTTTCCATAGAAATTTGCGTTGGCCTGGCTATCTACTGCAAGTGATGCACCATTCAGTGTTATCCCTGCAAACAAACCTTTACTTCTCGAATAAGAATATACTTCAGCTTCCAGTTTATAATCTGTACTTGCTGTAGAGCTTCTTCCTACGGGTCCCGCAGCTACAGAAAGGTCACCGCCTAAAGTAAAGCTGCTGTTCTTAATTTCAGTCAAGCTTTTGCTGTTTTTGAAAATCAGGATCAGGTCTACCGCCTGAACACCTATCTGAGCACCTACACTTCCGCCAGTGATGGTCACAAATACAGGATTGCTCCATGTTCCGTCTGCTTTTTTAACCATAGCTAAACCTTTACCGCGCTTTCCACCCACCACAAAACCTGCATTGATCAGCTTGGGAACAACAATGATCCCCTGCGTAACAGCAAGTAATTCTGATGGTATGCTCTCTTTCATTTTACTGAAATCCGAAAGTACGGTAGTTGCCGCTTCTACTTTCTTTTGCTCTTTATCCTGGGCCGACACAGATGCAGATAAAAATAATCCTGCACTTAAAATTACGGCTGCTTTAACTGTTGAAAAATTCATAAGTTTCATAATCAATAATTTGTTAAAAATGATTCATGCTGCCTGTCTGTATAGTATGATACAATATATTATACAGACAGTCAATCATCATTAGTGAACAAAACAAAGGCCAATTCTGCAGATTAAAGGATAAAAAAATATTTTCTTTACACGCATACCCTGTTAAGGAGTGATCGAACGGTCCAGATGAACATACCCACCATCTACATAAATCAGCTGTCCGGTGGTATGACTGGAGCATGGCGATAACAGGAAGGCGGCAGCATTGGCTATTTCCTCTGCTGTAGTCATCCTTTTTCCCAAGGGGATTTTCTCTATTACACTTGCCAGCTTCTCCTCCGGATTAGGCAATGAATTTACCCAGGTCTGGTACAGTGGTGTATAGCATTCTGCTACAATAACCGAATTCACCCTTATATCATAAGGCAACAACTCTACCGCCCACTCCCTTGTAAGCGCATTTCTAGCTCCATTCGATGCAGCATAAGCTGAAGTCCCCCCCTGCCCTGTATCCGCCACCTTTGAGCCTATATTTACAATAGCCCCTTTAGACACTTTAAGTGCCGGCAAGGCACATTGAGCCATCAGGTAATAGTGAACAACATTCTTATGCAAACTCTCCATAAAAGCAGTATAACTGCCATTCTCGAGTCCCACGCCATCATTCACACCTGCATTATTCACCAGTCCGTCGATCCTGCCGAACTGCGCCATGACAGCATTGATAGTTTTTCCAGCGGCGGCAGGATCAGTCAGTTCTGCCACCACTTGAAATACTTGATGTCCCTTTGCCGAGATTTCTGCAACAACCTTCAGGTTATCAGCTTCATTTCTGCCGATAATTACCGGAATAGCCCCCTCGGCAGCCAGTACCCGTACAATGCCTTGTCCGATGCCCTTCGCGCCGCCAGTTACAATTATTATTTTATCCTTTAACTGAAGATCCATTTTTACTGAGTTTACTTTACATAATCAACTACCTGCTGTCTGGAAACGCCCAAACCATCAATACCAAGTTCTACAACATCTCCCGCTTTCAGGTAAACAGACGGCTTCATGCCCATCCCTACACCTGCAGGGGTACCTGTCGACACCACATCGCCCGGCAGCAAGGTCATAAACTGGCTGATATACGCAATAACAAAAGGTACATTGAAGATTAAATTAGACGTATTGCCATCCTGCATTTTCTCGCCATTCACTGTCAGCCATAACCGCAGACTGTCTACATCTTCTATTTCATCTTTTGTAGCCATAAACGGGCCAAGCGGTGCAAAAGTATCACAGCCTTTTCCCTTATCCCAGGTACCATTACGCTCCAGCTGAAAGGCGCGCTCGGACACATCATTGTGCAATACATAACCTGCAATATAATCCAGTGCATCAGCCTCTTCTATATAAGATGCTTTTTTACCTATCACTACCGCCAATTCAACCTCCCAATCGGTTTTAACGGAATTCTTAGGGATAACAATTTCATCAAACGGTCCGGTTAAAGCAGTGGTAGATTTCATAAATATCACCGGCTCCGGAGGCATAGGTGCATTGGTTTCTTTAGCATGGTCGGCATAGTTTAAGCCTATACAGATCAGCTTTGATGGGCGTGCTACGGGCGACCCCAACCTTGATCCCTCAGGCACAGGAATCAAATTGCCTTCATTGGCTTTCAGGAATTCGGCGAGCCGCTCCAGTCCGTTATCTTCAAAAAACTGTTCATTGTAATCTCCGCCAAAGGCAGATGTATCATACCAGGTATCATTGATAATTACACCTGTTTTCTCTTGTCCCGGGGCACCCCATCTTATTAATTTCATGAGCTATATTTTATCTTGTATAAATTGAGTTTCTATCTATATATTTCTGTACCAATCAAACGTAAGATCAGTTATTTAATTTTATAAACCCACCATCAAGCGGGTAATCATTTCCGGTTACAAAGCCAGATTCATCGGAACAAAGGTATAAAGCCAGAGTGGCAACCTCTTCGGGCTTGCCCATACGGCCTATCGGCTGACTCTTACTTAATTTCCCGAAGATTTCTTCTTCCCGTCCGGCATAGGTTTTGGCAATAAAGCCATCCACAAAGGGTGTATGCACCCTTGCTGGCGAAATGCTGTTACAGCGGATATGATCGTCAATATAATCCCGCGCTACAGAAAGCGTCATTGCATATATCGCTCCTTTACTCATTGAATAAGCAAAGCGGTCTGTAATGCCCACTACTGCAGCTATAGATGCCATATTCAGGATCACGCCACCGCCTCTTTTCTTAAACAGCGGAATAGCTGCAAATAAACAATTATAAGCGCCCTTCACATTTACTTCAAACACTTTGGTAAAGTCCTCTTCACTGGTGGTATCTGCCCGGCCAATATGTGCAATTCCGGCATTATTCACCAGAATATCGATCTCATTAATTGTATTCAATGTATCCAGCACCTGCTGCTGCTTACTTACATCACAACCATGGGCAAAAGCCTTCCCATTATTTTCTTCAATTTCATGTACCGTCTTTGCTGCTGCACTGGCATTCAGCTCAATTACGTGAACTACGGCACCCTGACGGGCAAAAAGCATTGCTATTGCTTTACCAATGCCACTTCCACCACCTGTAATTACTGCTACTTTTCCTGATAAACTAAACATATATTTAATTTTATAATGATACTCCTCTTTTCCAGGGTATAAAGTCGTCCTGGCCTAACAATACGGCCTTAGGCTTGATATTGCCACTGGCTACCTCAATAATATAATCCAGTATGCGCTCTCCGGCAGCTTCAATAGTTTCACTCCCCTCGATAATCGTCCCGCAATTGATATCAATAATGTCGGGCATCCTGTTAAACAACGCTGTATTGGTAGAAATTTTGATTACCGGTGCCACAGGGTTCCCAGTCGGTGTGCCTAAACCTGTTGTGAATAAAACAATATTCGCGCCCGCAGCTACTTCGGCGGTGGTACTTTCCACGTCACTGCCCGGTGTACACAGCAGGGTCAGCCCTGCGGTATTCACCTTTTCAGGATAATCCAGCACCGAGGCAACGGGTGAATTCCCCGCTTTCTTCGCTGCCCCGGCAGATTTGATTGCATCGGTAATCAGCCCATCTTTAATATTCCCGGGCGAAGGGTTGGCATAAAAACCTGAACCCGTTGCTTCTGCCAATGCATTATACCTGCGCATCAGATTCATAAAACTGTTCGCTGTTGCTTCATCCACACACCGGTCGCTCAGCTCCTGCTCTACGCCGCAAAGCTCCGGAAATTCTGCTAATACCACACTGCCGCCAAGGGAGACAAGGATATCAGACACATGGCCTAAAGCCGGGTTGGCTGAAATGCCCGAAAAACCATCTGAGCCGCCACATTCAAGTCCTACACATAGCTTATCTAAGGTTGCGGGTGTACGCTGCTGCCCATTTGCTTTGATTAGTCCGGCGAAAGTCTGCTTCAGCGCCTCTTCCAGCAGTTTACGCTCTGTTCCGGTTTTCTGTTGCTCCAGGATTACTAAAGGCTTCCGGAAATCAGGATCGCGTTTAGCGATCTCTTCCTGAAGGATGCTTACCTGTGCATGCTGGCAACCCAGGCTCAGCACGGTAGCCCCTGCAACATTTGGATGGGTAATATATCCGGCCAATAAACCGCAAAGGGTATCAGAGTCCATACGTGTACCTCCACACCCCAGCTCGTGGGTCAGGAATTTGATACCATCTATATTTTTGAATAATTTATTTGCCGTAGCTATTTCAGCTGCAGGCTGCAAATCTGCCGCAAGGATTTCTTCTACACTTTTGCCTGTCTGGTAAAGCTCAATTAAGCTGTCTACTTCATTCTCATAACTTTTGGCCTTCCTAAAGCCAAGCTTGTCAATTAAAGCCTCTTTCAGCACCTCTACATTTCTGTTTTCACAAAACACCAGAGGGATCACCAGCCAGTAATTAGCTGTTCCCACGGTACCATCTGCACGCTGAAAGCCCATAAAAGTTTTCTCTTTAAATGCGGAAACATCGGGCCGCTGCCAGTCGGTTTTTCGCTCTCCTAAATGGAAATCTTCTGCCGCATGGTAAATATTATCCACAGTAATGGCTGTTCCGAGCGGGATATCAAGTCCGGCTTTCCCCACCAGCACCCCATACATATATAATTCATCACCCGCTTTAAAAGCCCGTAAAGTAAATTTATGCTTAGCGGATACCGCTGTTAAAAGATGAAACGATTGTCCCCCGAAATCTATAGGAGCGCCTTCCGGCAAATCTGTTAAGGCAACAAGGACATTGTCCTTCGGATGAATCTGGATATATTGAATAGCAGCCATGAGCTTATATTGGTTAACCCAAAGGAAAGGTATTTGGCCTTTGCATTTTGAGTATATTTTATCCAATCATTAAGCTATATTGACAATTAATAGAGGTGGTAAGATACAGATGGGAATAAATTGCACCTGCAAGCTGTTTACTGAAAGACTTAGCAGTCATTTCTGTTGAGGCGGTAAGCACAGCGGCGCCCACCCTCAATAATATATTCCACACGTGTGATGCGTACGCCTTCGCCGAAGACGCCTTGTAAGGTTTTAAATTCTGCATTGCAGATTGCCCTGTTGGCCTGCGCTGCTGCACAGATCGGGCAGTGGTTTTCTATGAGGATAAAACCATTATCTTCTTTAATGTACTGGGCCATATAGCCTTCTTTACTGCGGATGGACACAAATTTGCCGATCCTGCTTTCCAGGTCGTGGATGCCATTTAATTCCAGCAAATACCGGTTAGTTCCCTTCTCGCCATTGGCACTGATCACCTTCGCAACTGCCTGCTCACCCAACGTTTCTTTCATTACCTCCATTAACTTTACAGTTAGCGCGGCATGGGTATCAGGAAAACGGTTGTGCCCAAGGTCGGTGAGCGACCAAAGCTGCTGTGGCCTGCCTCTTCCGGTCACGTTTACGGTAGACGTAACGATCCCTTCTTTTGCCAGCTTCAGCATCTGAAAGCGCGCACCTTCTACCGTAACAGTAAGCTCACGGGCAAGGGTCGACAGCGTCTGAGGTCCCCCGCTTTTAAGCATGCCTACCGCACGTTCTTTAAATGGCAGTTTATCTTTCATTATAACCATCCCAGCTCCAGTCTGGCTTCATCACTCATCATACTCTTATCCCATGGCGGATCAAATGTCAGCCGCACTTCGACTGCATCAATACCTTCAATGGCTTTCACTTTACGCTCTACCTCTTCCAGGATCTCTCCTGCAACAGGACAGGCTGGCGCTGTAAGCGTCATATAAATATGTACACTGTGCTCATCCATCATCTGGATCTTATAAACAAGGCCCAGCTCAAAGATGTTGACCGGGATTTCCGGGTCCAGTACAGTACGTAAGGTTTCTTCGATTTGATCTCTTAATGATAGCTCAGACATAATGATCAGTTTTTTATTTCCTTAGATTGAAAACCGGCAGCGGAAATCTTCATTTGCTTCAGCATAGACAGGAGGCCATTAGACCTGTTGGGCGACAAATGGTTTTGTAATCCTATAGTGTCTATGAAGTAAAGCTCAGACTCCACAATTTCTGTGGGGGTATGACCAGATAATACTTTGATCATCATACTGATCAGCCCTTTTGTAATAATTGCATCACTGTCGGCTGTATATATTACCTTACCGTCTGTAAACTCCTGATGCAACCATACATTCGACTGACAGCCTTTGATCAGGTTATCCCTCACTTTATATTTGGGATCAATTAAAGGGAGTTCCTTTCCGATCTCGATGATATTTTCATATTTGTCCATCCAGTCAGAAAACAATTCAAACTCCTCAATAATCTCGTCCTGTAATTCGTTAATTGTCATATTCTCTTTTTAAATCAATATAGCAGCTGCTCTTTTAATACCCTTCACCAGCACATCGATCTCCTCTTTGGTATTATAAAAAGCAAATGAAGCACGGCAAGTCCCCGGGATATCAAAAAAGTCCATCACAGGTTCCGTACAATGGTGTCCCGTGCGGATTGCAATCCCCTGCTTATCCAGCAACTCGCCCAGGTCGTAAGGGTGGATTCCTTCCAGTAAAAAAGAAACCACACTGGAACGCTCCGCAGCATTACCAATAAACCTGATCCCTTCCACTTCGGCAAGCTGTGCCAGTGCATAAGTAACCAATTCATGTTCAGCAGCCTGAATTTCGGACAAGCCTAAACTATTTACATAATCTATTGCTATGCCAAGGCCTATAGCTCCGGAAATATCAGGTGTCCCTGCCTCAAACTTATACGGCAGCTCATTATAAATCGTTTTCTCGAAAGTAACCGTCTTGATCATATCGCCACCGCCCTGATAAGGAGGCAGGTCATTCAGCAACTTTTCCTTGCCATACAATACGCCGATACCAGTAGGGCCGTATAACTTATGTCCCGAAAAGGCCATAAAGTCAACGTCAAGCTCCTGCACATCTATCGGGAAATGCTGGATAGCCTGTGCTGCATCGATCATCACAGGGATGTTCAGTGCATGTGCCTGTCTGATGATTTCCCGTACCGGATTTACAGTACCCAATGAATTGGATACATAGGTAACAGATACCAGTTTCACCCGCTCATCTAAAAGCGAAGGTAAAAGATCCATGTCCAGTACGCCATTCTCATCCATAGGGATGACCTTCAGCACCGCTCCGCGTTCTTCACAGATCATCTGCCAGGGCACAATATTAGAGTGATGCTCCATTGCAGAAATCAGGATACTGTCTCCCGCATTCAGGTATTTCCTACCAAAAGAGGAAGCGATTAAATTGATAGAATCTGTAGTACCCTTAGTAAAAATAACCTCATGGTCATGCGCAGCATTGATATAGGCCTGAACTTTTTTACGGGACAGCTCATATGCCGCGGTGGCCTGCTGGCTCAACAGGTGTACACCGCGGTGTACATTGCTGTTGTAGCCTGTATAATATGCATCTAATGCCTGCAAAACTGCAAGAGGCTTTTGTGTAGTCGCTCCGTTATCCAGGTATACAATATCCTTACCGTAAACCTGAGTCTCCAGTAAAGGGAAATCCTTTCTAATCTTCGCGATATCTAATCCACTGCCCATTATTTCTTTGTTTTAAACGGTTTCTTCGGCAAAAGAATTCTCCATTTTGCCGTAAATTAAAGCTTGCACATAGTCTTTCAGTGCCTCATTTTCAATTCTTTGTGTTACATCGAACATAAAAGCTTCAACCAGTAGTTTACGGGCCGACTCTTCACTGATACCTCTTGAACGCAAATAGAATAAAGACTCAGGGTCAAATTGCCCTACGGTACAACCATGACTGCATTTTACATCGTCTGCAAAAATCTCCAGCTGCGGCTTAGCAAAAACCTGTGCCTTATCGCTGAGCAGCAGGTTATTATTCTGCTGAAAAGCATTGGTCTTCTGTGCGGCACGCTCAACAAAAACTTTACCGTTGAAAACAGCTTTACCATTGTTCAGCAATACACCCTTATAGATCTCATTACTTTCACAGTGTGGAAATTTATGATGAATAGCCGTATGGTTATCCGTTAACTGATGGTCGCCCACCAGGTATAAACCCAGTAAATGTGTTTCTGTAGCTGAGCCATTCAGGATCACATCGATATTGTTACGGATCAGCGCTGCGCCGGGCAGACTGAAGGTAAAGTTATCATAGCGGCTGCTGCGCTCTTGCGTAACATGGTTATAATGTACTAACCTTTCTGAAGTATCATTGTTCTGTATTTTATACTGAACCAACTGTGCATTTTCTTTAACTACCAGGTGTGAAACACTGTTCACAAACAGCAATCCAGCTTCCTGTACTACTACCGATGTTTCTACCAGTTCTGCTTTAGCATGTGGATTCACCACAACAAGGTTACGCTGCTGCAACAACGCATTGTCGTCCGCAGTATATATCTGTATGATATGGATAGGTTTGTCAAGCACCACATCCTTATTGACCTCAATAAAATAACCATCATTAAACAAAGCTGTGTTTAAAGCGACCATGGCATTCTGATCTTCGGCACTGATCTTTAAATAATCATTTAATACAGCCGTATTGCTGATCTTAGTCAGCGGCTGAACAGTTACCAATGCAGCGTCCGGCAGTACCGATAACTCAGCCCGGATAATTCCGTTGAGTACCACTAAAGACCATTCATCCAGTCCCGGTATTAAAGCTTCATTCACTATCGCCTGCAATTCTTCTGCAGCTATATCGGACGAAGAAAAACCATAATCCTCAGCCAGGAATGGCGTCAGACTCGTAAATTTCCAGTCCTCATCCTTTGTTGTAGGGAAACCCTTCGACCTAAACAGATCGAATGCATTGCTCCTTAAGGCCGTCAAATCATCATTTGCAGGTACTGCTGTATTTTCAAATGAGGTAATCAATTGATCATACAATGGTGTTGTAAATTGATTTAGTATCCCCATTATTTATGAATTGATTCAGCGTCGTGTAATTCCTTCAACCAGTCATAGCCTTTCTCTTCCAATTCAAGCGCTAATTCTTTTGTTCCTGAGCGTACAATTTGTCCGTTATATAAAACGTGTACGAAATCAGGCACGATATATTCAAGTAATCTCTGGTAATGTGTAATTAGCACAAAAGCATTTTCAGGTGAACGCAGTTTATTGATGCCGTTAGATACGATACGCAAAGCGTCAATATCAAGGCCCGAATCCGTTTCATCCAGAATTGACAGCTTAGGCTCCAGCATCGCCAGCTGAAAAACTTCATTTCTTTTTTTCTCTCCACCAGAGAAACCCTGGTTTAATGAGCGGTTAGCCAGTTTAGCTTCAAACTCTACCAGCTGCTGTTTCTCTTTAGTCATTTTTAAAAACTCTTTTGCAGTCAGCTGTGGCAGGTTACGATGTGTCCTGATTTCGCTTAATGCAGTTCTTAAAAAGTTAATATTAGATACTCCTGGTATTTCTACAGGATACTGAAAGGCAAGAAAGATACCTTCCCTGGCACGTTCTTCAGGCTTCATGTCCAGCACATTTTTGCCATCCAGCCATACTTCACCTTCAGTTACTTCGTAATTCTCGCGACCCGCTAAAACAGAAGCCAGGGAGCTTTTTCCAGAACCATTAGGGCCCATGATGGCATGTACCTCACCAGCATTAACCTCTAAGTTTATACCTTTTAATATTTCTTTTCCTTCAATATTAGCATGAAGATTTTTTATTGATAACATATTGTCTTTTCTGTTTTTTTATGATTACCCTACGCTGCCTTCAAGCGTAAGAGAAAGTAATTTTTGCGCTTCAACAGCAAATTCCATCGGCAACTGGTTCAGTACATCCTTAGCATAACCGTTTACAATCAATGCAATAGCCTGTTCTGAGTCGATACCACGCTGGTTCAGGTAAAATACCTGGTCCTCCCCGATTTTTGAAGTCGTAGCCTCATGCTCAATAGTAGAAGAGTTGTTTTTCGATTCAATATAAGGGAAAGTATGTGCACCGCACTGGTCACCGATCAATAATGAATCGCACTGTGTGAAATTACGTGCATTTTTGGCTTTAGGCCCCATTTGCACCAATCCCCGGTAGCTATTCTGCCCGCGTCCGGCAGAAATCCCTTTAGAGATGATCCTGCTTTTGGTATGTGCCCCGATATGGTGCATTTTAGTACCCGTATCAGCAATCTGCATATTATTGGTTACTGCAACAGAGTAGAACTCCCCGGCAGAATAATCTCCCTGCAATAAGATACTTGGGTATTTCCAGGTAATTGCAGAACCCGTTTCTACCTGAGTCCAGGAGATCTTTGAGCGCTCGCCACGGCAGGCACCACGTTTGGTAACGAAGTTAAAAATACCGCCTTTACCATCTTTATCACCAGGGTACCAGTTTTGTACAGTAGAATATTTAATTTCAGCATCTTTCATCGCAATCAGCTCCACTACCGCAGCATGCAGCTGATTCTCATCACGCATAGGTGCAGTACAGCCTTCAAGGTAGCTCACATAACTACCTTCATCGGCAATAATCAGCGTACGCTCAAACTGTCCCGTGTTCTCCGCATTGATCCTGAAATAAGTCGACAGCTCCATCGGGCACCTAACCCCTTTAGGGATATAGACGAACGATCCATCCGAGAATACAGCCGTATTTAAAGAAGCGAAAATATTATCAGTATGTGGTACTACAGAGCCCAGGTATTTCTGGATCAGTTCCGGATGCTCCCTTACGGCATCGCTGATAGAGCAAAAGATAATTCCTAATTCATTTAAATGTTTTTTGTAGGTCGTGGTCACAGACACACTATCGAACACTACATCTACGGCTACACCTGCCAGTTGTTTTTGTTCAGAAATAGGGATACCCAGTTTCTCGAACGTACGCAACAGCTCGGGATCTACCTCATCCAGCGAGGCATATTTTGCCTGTTGCTTCGGTGCCGCATAATACGATATGGATTGAAAATCAATTTCGGGCATTTTAAAGTTCTGCCATGAAGGCATTTCCTGTTTTTGAAAAGCTTTAAATCCCTTCATCCGCCAATCCAATAACCATTGTGGTTCATTTTTTTTCGCAGATATAAACCGGACAGTATCTTCATTGAGTCCAATTTCTGAAATCTCCATATCAATTGCCGTTACAAAGCCAAACTCGTACTCACGGTTTGCCAATTGCTCCAGCATTTCATCATCTTTTTCCATCTTTATTCAGTTTATAAACTTTTTTGCGCAGGTAATCTATAACCTGTTCAATTAAGCATAACGCAAATATACGGAACAACCGCAATAAACAAAGTGATTGCTTTGTTTATTGCGGTTGTATTACAAAAAAAAGATACTTATTGGCTAATTGATGCTCATAGATCTCATCTGCCCTCTTCCACCTGTACGGTTACGCATTTGTTTCATGCGTGCTTCCATTTTTGCTTTATAAGCTTCGGCGGTAAGCAAGATGCCTTTTTTGGGAAGGTTGACATCTTTATTGCTCACATTTCTATATTCAATACTTTTTGCGATGACGCTATTTCCCTTGCCCTCGATGGCTAAAACAGCTCCTTCAGTCCACAATGCCGGATTTGGGGAAAAATCAAAGTTCAGCTGATCGGTGTACCATACTGTAGCCTCGTCAGTAATTTCTTTCTCTTCGTCCTGGATCTTACGTTTCGTAGTGGTCTTGATAATCACTTTTTTACAGTCAAATCCGAGGATTTTCTTTGTTTCGTCAGATTTGATATATTCCACTACCGGGGGGGGTTGCATATTCCCGAAACCAGTTGCCGGGGTACCTAGTTTATTTTCCACGAAGAAAGTCGTGTCGTTAAGATCAAATGCTTCGGTTAATTTATGTTCAGCGAAATTATAGTAATAATCTCTGTTATTACCACCGCCAAAGCCACCGAAACGCATACCGCCGCCACCGCCGCCAAATCCGCCGCCGCCACCTCCTCCATTGCTGTCTTCGATGTCATCTACTTTCATATAGCTGGCATTGGTTGTATTAAAGAGCAGCTCAAAATCGGTACTTGAGCGTGCGGGCATGCGCGCAATCATTTCATCGGTCAGTTTAATCCCATTGGCAGCCGCCATAGCAGCAGGATCGAATGTACTTGTAAATTGTATGGCTCCTGGTTTAGCAGGGCGCGCAGCACCCTCAAATCTAGCCTGTGCAACACCTTGAATGCTAAAGGCCAGCAGGCCTAACGCAGCAAATAATATTGATTTCATCTATATGTTTTTTTATTTTTTAATTGTTAGATGGAGCCTTTGATGATTAAAATTAGTATTACACTTATGTGCTTAATACTAATTTTGATCATGTCGGGTTCATCTATATGTTTTTTTATTTTTTAATTGTTAGATGGAGCCTTTGATGATTAAAATTAGTATTACACTTATGTGCTTAATATTAATTTTAATCATGCCGGGTTCATTTGATAATAAGGATTTATATACAAGATAAATAAAGTCAGATTCCACAAATGTTAAAAAAAGTTAAATACTAATACTCGGTACTCTCCAGCCAGCCATTAGCTAAAACATCAGCAAGGTGCATCGTTTTCAAGGGGATATTATTCTTGTCAATATACCCCTGTAAATGCATCAGGCAGGACAGGTCGGTAGAGATAATATAATCCGCCTCCTGCGCAAGCGCATGATTCACCTTTTGCTCTGCCATAGCCGATGAGATGGCATCAAACTTCACCGCAAAAGTCCCGCCAAAACCGCAGCACATATCTGTATCTTTCATCTCTAACATTTCAAGCCCGTGTACTTTCGACAGCAACTGCCTTGGTTCTGCCTTGATCTTGCATTCTCTTAATCCGCTGCAGGAGTCGTGATAAACAGCTTTCCCCTCCAGTTCGGCACCGAAGTAGTCCTTATGGAGCACATTGACCAGGAAATCAGACAGCTCAAAGATATTACCCTGCACTGATCTGCATTTATTATGCACTGTAGTATTGGTAAACAAGTCATTGAACCCCTTTTTCACCATCCCTACACACGACGCAGAAGGAGCGACAATATAGTTCACCTCCGAAAAATCACCCAGAAACTTCGTACCGATATCCTTAGCCTGCTCCCAGTACCCTGCATTATAGGCAGGCTGTCCGCAGCAGGTCTGTGCAGGATTATAGATGATATTACATCCTGATTTCTCCAAGAGCTTAATAGTATTAAAGGCTGTTTCAGGGTACAGCTGATCAACAAAACAGGGAATAAATAATTCTATATTCATTGAAGGTTTTTTTCTTTAGGTATGGTAAATAAAAACAGCAGTCCCACAATAAAAAATGCTGCCAGGGCAATCAGTGAGTTACGCATAGAGCCTGTAAACTCCTCGATATAGCCGAAGCTGAACATCCCTATCACTAGTGCTACTTTTTCCGTTACATCGTAGAAACTAAAAAACGAAGTATGGTCAGGACTTTCCTGAGGAAGCAGTTTAGAATACGTAGAACGGGAAAGCGACTGTATCCCTCCCATAATCAAACCAACGGTCGCTGCCAGCAAGTAAAACTGCAGTTCGGTATACACAAAATAAGCAGCAATACATACGCCTATCCAAATGATGACCACCCCCATTAAAACCCTGATATTCCCAAAATGTTTGCGCGATAACCAGGACATCAACATTGCACCTCCAATGGCAACGATCTGTAGCAGCAGTATAGTACCGATCAGCTTTGTTGTAGGCAGGTGCAGCTCCTTCTCGCCAAAAATAGTAGCTACAAGCATTACCGTTTGCACACCCATAGAATAGAAGAAAAAAGCAAGGAGATACCTTTTGACACTCACCATATGTTTCAGCTGCTGCCATACTTTCTTTAGCTCCTTAAAGCCAGCGGTCAGTACGTTGGACGGTGAAGATACTGCGGCAGGAATTCCTTTAGGCAGGTTGCGAAAAGGAATTTGTGCGAAGGCTATCCACCATATCCCCACCAGCAGAAAAGATAAGCGCGATGCCTGTGCTCCGTCAGCCAAACCGAATGCTGCAGGGAAGAACACAAATATAAAACAGATCAACTGTAGAATGATACTGCCGATATATCCATAAGCATACCCCTTGGCACTGACGCTATCCTGTTGGTCAGGCGTAGCAATTTCGGGCAGGTACGAATTATAAAATACCAGACTGCCCCAGAAACCTATTGCGGCAAATACGAACAGGACTATACTAATCTGTAAGGTATCGATCTCAAAGAAATACAGGCCGCAGCAGGAGAAAGCCCCCAGGTAGGTGAACATTTTCATGAATACCTTTTTATTGCCCCTGGAATCTGCAATAGCAGATAAAATAGGCGAAAGAATGGCAATTACCAGAAAGGCAAAGGCCAGTGAATAATTATAGAGGGCCGAGTTGATAAACTTCTTGCCCAGAAAAGTCACGTAATCGAGCGTACTGTTATCCTTATCTGAAGTGATAATAGTATAGTAAGCCGGAAAAATGGTCGATGTAATGACCAGGTTGTAAGCTGAATTCGCCCAGTCGAAAAATGCCCAGGACCGGATAACTTTCTTATTGTTTTTTTGTTCCATGTATAAAATGCAGAAATACTTTGACAGGCTTTTTTAATTTGACAAGCTAGTTTACTTTCTGCAGCTTAGAAACGCCGGATTTCTTCTCATCAACATTTTTAGGATTTCCTTTATAATAAATCTCCGTTGCTCCGGTAGTTCTCACTTTCAGGTCGTTCAGCACATTGATATTCGCTTTGCCGGCACCTTCGATGTCCAGATCATATATGCCTGCTGCAAAGTCAAAAGCATCCAGGTTCAGCGTTCCCTTGCTTTTCAGTACATGGGCACCCGCCTGACCAATCAGATTGATCGCTGCAGCACCATCGTTATTCAGCGTCAGCTTTCCGGCATTGATGTCGAGCTTCAGTAACGTAGCGCCTGACAGGTTAATGGTGATATCGTTGAGGTTGATTTTTGAAGTAGTGTAAACTTTTACGGCTTCCGCAGCACTCAGTTTTTTGAGATCGCCAATGCCGGCAGTGATAATGATAGAATCTTTACCGCAATATTTTTCTGCATCCAGTTTAAGCGTCAGCTCATGGCCGCTAACCTCAGCTTTTACCATACCTATCACGCTGGAGTCGGCTCCGATATTCAATTTATAAGTACTGTCCTGGCGCAGGAGTAATTTAATCGGTCCGCTGACTTTGATCTCATCATAAGGTTTTAGCGACAGATCTTTTGACGAATGAATGCCAATGTCTTCAACACATTTGGATTTGCAGGCAGCAAATAAAAGTGGAATAGCGATAATATAAAGAGCTATTTTTTTCATGGGTATATATGTTTGTGTTTTCAGTAGTTCTTATTTTTTAATTGTCTTCAAAAGCTTATAAAGACCGGTTTTAATTTATTGACACTGAAGAGTTCGTTTCTGGCATCATAATATCAAAGATAATAGTTTTTACCATCGGTTTTTATTTTACCGGCATCCAATAATTCTCTTATCCTGTTAAGTTTGTCTGAATCAGCGCCAGTTTTTATTTCTGTGACCAGGTCTTCGAGAGATTGTGGCCCTGTTTGTAAAAAGGTGGCGATTTCAAAATCAATCTTGTCCTGTAGCTGAGCAACATCTTCATTTCTTTTTTCTGCAAGACATACATCGCAAGCCCCGCATTTTGGGGCATCTGGCTCATCGAAATACGCCAGCAGCTGTATTGTCCTGCACACAAAAGTAGACGAATAAGCCAGCACTGCATTGATCTGTTCCAGCTGGATTTTTTTGCGCAGCTCAATATATTTCACGTCCGTATCCAGGTGCAATAAATCTACCCTTGCCCGAACAAACTGCAGTTGCGGCTGGTCGGTCTGCCGTAGATAAGAAAGCAGGCCCAGCTCCTGCAGGTTGGTCAGCATCCGCACTACATCATTAAATGAAATCCCCAGCCGCTTGGCGATCTCGCTCTCACTGATATTTGCATAATGGTCGAACATGCCCCCATACGACCGCAGAATGGTCTTGATCAGCGGATCATATGCTGCGTTCTCGATCTGGAAACGGTATACATCTTCGTTGCCCGCGGTAAAAAGTACCCTGGAGGGCAGAAAAATATTCTCCGACAGGGTGATATAGCCATCGTGCTCCAAAAATTTCAGGGCCGACATGGTCTTGATTACGCCAAGCTGATAGCGTTTACAGAAATCGGCAAGGTCAAAGCTGAAGTTCAGCCCCTCCCCTGCGCCATAAGCCAGCTGGAAAAAGCTGCCCAGGTAATGGTATATTTTTTTAATCTCTTCTACCGAAGGAAAGCTATCCGTGTATTTGGCCTTTAAAGCCATCTGATCGGATTTATTAGCCAGCAGCACAGCGAAGGCCCTTTGCTCATCCCGCCCGGCACGCCCAGCCTCCTGATAATAAGCTTCCAGGCTTTCGGGCAGATCAAGATGTACCACAAAACGAACATCAGGTTTATCTATGCCCATGCCAAAAGCATTTGTGGCGACCATCACCTTGATTTTATTGCGCTTCCAGTCCTCCTGCTTCTTAAACCGCTCGTCTTTCTCAATCCCGGCATGGTAAAAATCTGCCGAAATGTTATTGCGCTTTAAAAATAAGGCCACGTCAGCAGTCTCTCTTCGGTTACGGACATACACCAGTCCGCTGCCACCTACGTTCTTTATAATGTCAATCAGCTTTTTATATTTATCATCCAGATCAAAGACTACATAGCTCAGGTTCTTGCGCGCGAAACTCTGCACATATACCGCGGCATCTTCTAGTGCCAGTTTCTCCACAATATCGTCACGTACAAATTGCGTAGCCGTGGCTGTCAGGGCTATGACCGGCACTTTGGGGTGAATCTCGCGCAGTGCGGCAATCTGCAAATACGGAGGTCTGAAATCATAGCCCCACTGTGAAATACAATGTGCCTCATCTACGGCGATGAGGTTAACGTTCATATAAGAAATCCGCTCTTTCACTATGGGCGACAATAGCCGTTCTGGCGAGAGATAAAGGAATTTTATTTTACCATAGATACAGTTGTCGAGCAGGATATCTATCTCCCGCTTTCCCATCCCGGCATATATAGCTACCGCGTTGATACCCCTTCCTTTCAGATTCTCCACCTGATCTTTCATCAGGGCAATAAGGGGGGAAACAACAATACAGATCCCCTCCTTTGCCAGGGCAGGAATCTGAAAACAAAGTGACTTGCCGCCGCCTGTTGGTAACAGCGCAAGGGTATCCCTGTTCTCCAGTACCGACCGGATAATTTCCTCCTGCAAGGGCCTGAAGGAATGATGCCCCCAATATTGTTTTAAAATCTCAATCTCGTTCATACAAAAAATACCATTCAACGTTAAAACCTGTCAGATATCCTGAGCAATTACAAAGCCAGAGGCCCAGGCCCACTGAAAATTGTAGCCTCCCAGCCATCCGGTTACATCGACACATTCACCGCCGAAATATACTCCAGGCAGGTTCTTGCAGGCTAATGTCTTTGAGGATAGCACATTCGTATCTATACCACCGCGCATCACTTCTGCTTTATCATAGCCTCTATCTCCGGCTGGCTTAACCCTGAACAAGTGTATAGTTTGATGGATACCATCCAGTTCGGCCCTGGTAAGTGCAGCTACGGTTTTATCCATAGGCATAAATTTACGCATGGCATCAGTAATCTTCCTTGTATAAAAACGGTTAAATAAGGTGGATAATAACATTTTGCCGTTCTGTTTTCGTTCTTCTTCAATCAGGGCGGAAATATCCTGATTAGGCAATAAGTTGATATTAATACTTTCGCCGGGGCGCCAATATGACGAGATCTGTAAGATCGCCGGTCCGCTCAGTCCCCAGTGCGTAAACAACAGATTTTCTTCAAAGGTTATCTTTTCATTGCTCACCTCGCAAAAAACAGAGTTGCCCGATAAGGCGGCATACCATTCTTCATCTTTTCCGGTAATCGTCAATGGCACCAATGCAGGAGCAGTTTCAATAATATTCAGTCCGTGCTGCCGCGCAAAACGCAAAGCAAAATCGGTCGCCCCCATTTTTGGAATCGGCAATCCTCCCGTTGCAATGACCAGCTTCGGTGCCGTCAGCGTATACGTTCTGTCGCCCCGCTGATAGGTAACGCGACAGGAATTTTCTTCCAGTACTACCTCCGTCACCACTGCATCACACCTGATCTCCTGTCCGAAGTCGGCACACAGGCTGGTGAATATATCTACTATATCTTTCGCATTCTTGTCTTCCGGAAACAACTGCCCCAGTGTTTTTTCCTTACCATACAATCCGTGTGATTCAAAAAAGCTGATGGTATCTTCTACAGTCCATTGTGTAAAAGCAGATTTCACAAAGTGTTTGTTGTTGGATATAAACTGTTCTGCGGACGAAAACAGATTGGTATAATTACATCTTCCGCCCCCGGAAATCAAGATTTTAGCCCCTGCTTTACTTCCTTTTTCCAATAAAATCACCTTCTTGCCGAGGTATCCCGCCTGCACCGCACACATCAATCCGCAGGCACCAGCACCAATTATTATAGCATCTGCATCCATCAAATCCGTTTATATTGTTATTTTTGTGCAAAATAAGCATTACTTTTTTATATCGATATGGCAAAACAGATAAGTGATTTAAAATTGGGCATTTTAGGAGGGGGGCAATTGGGCAGAATGTTGATACAGGAAGCTATTAACTATAACCTGACCACTTTGGTGCTTGACCCTGATACAGATGCCCCTTGTAAACACATCGCCAACTATTTTGAGTGCGGATCCATCACCGATTTTGATACAGTATATAAATTCGGCAAAAAAGCCGACATCATTACGATTGAAATAGAAAAGGTAAATATTGAGGCACTTGATCAGCTCGAAAAAGATGGCAAACAGGTATATCCGCAAGCGCGGGTAATACGCCTGATCCAGGATAAAGGGGTGCAGAAACAATTTTTTAAAGAAAACGATATCCCTACAGCACCATTCCAGCTGGTAAATACCAAAGAAGACCTGCGAAATGCAACCTTCCCCTTCCCATATATGCTGAAGCAGCGCAAAGACGGGTACGATGGTAAGGGCGTAATGCGTATCAATAACATGGCCGACATAGAAAATGCATTCGACAGTCCTTGTTTAATAGAAGAGCTGGTAGATTTCGAGAAGGAAATAGCGGTTATTGTTTCCAGGAATGCCAATGGTGACGTAAAGACCTTCCCTATGGTGGAAATGGAATTCAGTGCCGAAGCCAACCTGGTAGAATTTCTGATTTCACCTTCTACTTATCCTGAATCTATACAGCAGAAAGCCGAGACTATTGCAAAGAATATTGCGGCAGCACTGAATGTTACAGGACTGCTGGCCGTAGAGATGTTTATCACTAAGGATGGCAACATTCTTGTGAATGAGCTGGCACCGCGGCCGCATAATAGTGGGCACCATACTATCGAAGGCAACTATGTATCTCAGTTTGAACAGTTGCTGCGTTCTATTTTCAACCTCCCTTTGGGTGATACCCGTGCCATTAACAATGCGGTGATGATCAACCTGCTGGGTGAAAAAGGACATGATGGCGTAGCGGTTTATAAAGGACTGGAGAAAATAATGGCTATAGACGGCGTATACGTCCACCTCTATGGCAAAAAATATACTAAGCCGTTCCGCAAGATGGGTCATATCACTATTGTAGACCAGAACCGTGAAGGGGCCATTGAAAAAGCTAATTTTATTAAAAATACACTAAAAGTAATATCTTAATGAGCGCACAGGTAGGCATAATTATGGGCAGCAAGTCTGATTTAAATATCATGAATGATGCTGCTGATATTTTAAAAGAGTTTGGGGTTGAATTTGAGATGACCGTAGTGTCGGCACACCGTACGCCTGAACGTATGTTCAGCTATGCTAAAGATGCTGCAGCGAGAGGCTTGAAAGTTATTATTGCCGGTGCCGGTGGTGCTGCACATTTACCAGGCATGGTAGCTTCGGTTACAGTGCTGCCTGTGATTGGTGTACCTGTGAAATCATCCAATTCTATTGATGGCTGGGATTCGATCTTATCTATCCTTCAAATGCCCAATGGTGTACCTGTGGCTACTGTAGCACTAAACGCAGCTAAGAATGCAGGCTTGCTAGCTGTGCAGATCCTGTCTACAGGTAATGCTGAGCTTGTCTTAAAGATGCAGGCGTACAAGGATGATATGCGCAAAAAAGTTGAAGAGACAGCTGCAGAGATGGAGAATAGCTAATTCAATCCGGCCGGCTGATTTCCATCTCTTAAAAAAGATAGAAATTAGCTTTGTTCAATATTTTGAGGAAAAAGGTTCTTCAATATAATCAGCATCATTCCGATAACGTTAATAGAGGTGGTGGTCAGCAATACAATCAGTACATTATCCGAAAGTTTGAGGTACAAATAGTGATCATTGAAAAATAGTATTGCTATTACTGCAGCCAGCCATAAGGAAATAACTATTGAAAAAAAATAGGTTAAATGGGTCCTGAGCTTAGTATCAACGACAAACCTGTTCAATTTAGCATTGCCTAATTTGTCGTCCAGCAGTTCATTCTGTTCCCTTGCAACAATAAGATCCTCTACTTGCGGCTCATGAATGCCGGAAATCGTAATAGAATCTAAATTTTTAGCTATATCAGACATGGACAAACTAGTTTGTGGCCTTCGGTTTTAACTTTTCTTTATAATGTTCAAAAATATCATCATCAGATATTACGGCATTGGTTCCCTTCGCATAGACTTTTTTCCATGGAGTATCTTTTTTGTGTGTCAGGGCGCTTAAATAAATCCCGTCATAACGGCCATATAAGTTCCACATTTTATCAAGGAACTTTTTGTCATCGGGCTTTATTGTATCGTCATCAACACGATTAGGAATCTTTTCTTTAATCACACTACCTCCATATCCCTTCAAACTTTCATATAAAGAAGGGAAAACAGGACCAAAATCCCATGCTAAAGGTAATTCATCAGTAAGCCGTTCTTTTTTATCCGTTAAAGCCAGATACCACCCATAAGCGATATAGGTAAGTTTAATCAATTTCATAGGGGTAAGGTTCCCTTTATCGGCATACTTTTTTATAAAATAATTAGCTATAGTTGTTGGATTGTACGGCATATTGTTAAATTCTAAAATCTGCTGCCCTGATCAAATATAAAGCATAAAACGGACAATTCAAGCAATATATAAATATTAATGAAAACATTTTATTCATTTAAAAAACCTGCCGCGCTATTAAAGAAAAACAGCTATCAGTTAATTCAGGTTCGGGTTTAGCGGAAATTTGCTTACATGCGCATATTTGGGGCCGAGGTTTACAATCACATCGCGCCACATCTGCTCCTCACTGTTAGAGAAAATCGTATCCGCATGGTACTGGTCTGACACGATCCATGTGTTAGCCTCCATCTCTTCCTGAAGCTGTCCCTCACTCCATCCCGAGTAGCCTACTATAAACTTGATCTCATCCTTCCCAATAAGCCCCTGGTTAAGCAGCACACTTAGGGCTTCAAAGTTCCCTCCCCAATAAATCCCTTTGGCAATTTCTTCCCCTCCCTGAATTTTATCCTGACAGCGATGGATAAAATGTAAAGTATCCGTAGCTACAGGGCCTCCATAGAAAACAGGAAAGTCGGCATCTGTATATTCTGGCGTAATATCTTTCAGCAAAAGATTGCCTGGCTGGTTAATCACAAAGCCCATAGAACCATTATTGTCATGCGTAGTCAGCAAAACAACGGACCTTGTGAAATTCGGATCCCGCATAAACGGTTCCGAAATAAGCAGTTTACCTGCCGATGGGATTAGTCTATTGAGCATATCATAAAATTACTGATAATTTTAATTAAACTAAAACCTATTTTTGTGGAATGGAGCTGACAAAAGAATATATTCAGAATCTCAGACAGGATTACCGTAGTGCTGGGCTTACAGAGGCCGATGTGGATAAAGATCCGATCACTCAATTTGGAAAATGGTTTAAAGAAGCTGTTGAAGCACAGCTTTTTGAGCCAAATGTAATGACCCTGGCCACGGCCGATCAGTTTGGGAAGCCCTCGGCACGTGTGATGCTGCTGAAGGGTTTTGATGAAAATGGCTTTGTCTTTTATACGAATTATGACAGCAGGAAAGGTAAAATGCTGACTGCAAACCCGCAGGCAGCTTTGGTATTTTTCTGGCCTGAACTGGAAAGACAAGTGCGCATTGAAGGAGTAATTAGTAAGGTAGATGAAGAAACGTCGACCTCATATTTCCATTCCCGCCCAAAGGGAAGCCAGATAGGTGCTGTTGCCTCTACGCAGAGCAGCACTATTGCCGACAAAACCGTAATTGAAGAGCGCGTAAAAGTACTCACTGAAGAATTTAGCGACAAAGAGGTTCCTCGTCCACAGCATTGGGGAGGATACCTGGTAGAGCCTACTTACATTGAATTCTGGCAGGGCGGTTCCAGCAGGCTGCATGACAGGCTTGTTTATGAAAAAGTTGACGGTGCATGGGCGATCAGCAGGCTTGCACCTTAATCTATCCTATAGATGCGATCAATATTAACATATACAAATAAAGCTTATTAATGAAGATAGCAGTAATTGGATCAGGAACTATGGGCAATGGTATTGCCCATACCTTTGCCCAGTATGGATACCAGGTAAACCTGATAGATATTACCCGCGAAGCCCTGAATAAAGGCCTGAACACAATCGAAAAGAATCTCGACAGGCAGGTAAGCAAAGGAACGGTCACTGCAGAACAGAAGATTTCAGTTTTGCAGGGGATTGCTGCCTTTACAGATCTAAAGGAAGGTATTGCTGACGCAGACCTGGTAATTGAGGCGGCAACGGAGAATATGGAGCTGAAACTGCATATTTTCAGGGAGCTGGATGTATTTGCCCGGAAGGACGCTATCCTTGCCAGCAACACTTCCTCCATATCCATTACGCAGATCGCTGCTGTTACACAACGTGGCAGCAATGTGATTGGCATGCATTTCATGAACCCTGTACCGGTAATGAAACTGGTGGAAGTAATCCGTGGCTATGCTACCTCTGATGAAACTACAGCCACGATCATGAGGCTTTCGGAAGCACTGGAAAAAAGCCCTGTGGAAGTGAATGACTATCCCGGTTTTGTGGCTAACCGCATCCTGATGCCAATGATCAATGAAGCTATAGCTACGCTATTTGAAGGTGTTGCCGGCGTAGAAGAAATAGATACAGTAATGAAACTGGGAATGGCACATCCTATGGGCCCACTGCAGCTGGCCGATTTTATCGGACTGGATGTATGCCTTGCGATCCTGAAAGTGTTGCATTCGGGCTTCGGAAATCCTAAGTACGCACCATGCCCACTGCTGGTAAATATGGTCGCAGCCGGAAAAAACGGAGTGAAATCCGGCGAAGGCTTTTACAATTACGCTGCCGGTATCAAAGATGCTGCTGTCAGCAATAAGTTTTTATAAAAAATATATGATGAACGATAACCTTGACCCCTCTTCAGAACACCTGTCCCCTATTGAAAGGGATATTGAAAAAGTGCTGCGCCCGCAGGCCTTTGAAGATTTTACAGGTCAGGAAAAAATAATGGAAAACCTGAAGATCTTCGTGGAAGCGGCAAAGCTTCGCGGGGAACCGCTGGACCATGTTCTATTACATGGCCCTCCGGGATTAGGTAAAACTACCCTTTCTTATATTATCGCCAATGAAATGAATGTAGGGATTAAGGTTACTTCGGGCCCGGTGCTGGATAAACCCGGCGATCTTGCGGGATTACTGACTAACCTGGAAACCGGAGATGTACTGTTTATTGACGAGATACATCGTTTAAGTCCTTTGGTTGAAGAGTATCTGTACTCGGCAATGGAGGACTTTAAAATAGATATTATGCTGGAGAGCGGACCTAATGCGCGCTCTGTACAGATTACCCTCAACCCTTTTACACTGATAGGTGCTACAACGCGTTCGGGTTTATTAACTGCGCCTTTACGCGCCAGGTTTGGGATTAACTCGAGGCTGGCATATTATGATGCCAAACTGCTGACTACTATTGTGCTGCGCTCGTCGCAGATCCTTAAAACACCAATTACGGAAGAGGGTGCCTACGAGATTGCCCGCCGCAGCCGCGGCACGCCAAGGATTGCTAACGCACTGCTGAGAAGAACGCGCGATTTTGCACAGATTAAGGGTAATGGAACGATTGATACTTCTATAGCGCGTTTCGCACTGACTGCCCTGAATGTAGATGAGCATGGTCTGGATGAAATGGATAATAAAATACTGCTGACCATCATCGATAAGTTTAAAGGGGGGCCAGTAGGCTTAAAGACTATTGCAACGGCTGTTGGTGAAGATGAAGGCACTATCGAGGAGGTGTACGAACCTTTCCTGATCCAGGAGGGCTATCTGATGCGTACCTCCCGGGGCCGCGAAGTTACTGAGGCTGCTTATAAGCATTTGAAAAGAGCTTACCAGGCACAATCCGGCAGATTATTCTGATAATTGCCTTTTCAGGCATTGTTTATGTGTGATAATGTATATTATTGCGTACTTCGTTGATGATTTACACAAGTAAAAGAATACACCCACATGAATATTGAAACCAGAAAACTGACCCTCGAGGATTATAACGACCTGAAAGAGTCCATGGAACAAGCCTATGATACGCTTGGCGGACAAATTTGGAGCAAGCAAACTATAGCAAAATTATTAAAACTCTTCCCCGAAGGACAGCTATGTATCTCGGTAGATGATAAGGTAGTGGCTTGTTCATTAGCACTCATCGTTGATTATGATGAATATGGTGATAAACATACTTATGAAATGATCACCGGATCTTATACTTTTTCCACGCATGACCCTAACGGGGATACACTTTACGGGATAGAGATCTTCGTTTCTCCTGAATACAGGGGACTGCGTTTAGGGCGCCGTTTGTATGAAGCGAGAAAGGAGCTGTGCGAAAGCCTGAACCTTAAAAGTATCATCGCCGGCGGCCGTATCCCGGGTTATCATGAACATGCAGACACCTTGAGCCCGCGCCAGTATATTGACAAGGTGAAGGCGAAAGAACTGTATGACCCTACGCTTACTTTCCAGATCTCAAACGACTTCCACGTTAGGAAAGTACTCAAGAACTATCTTCCGGGCGACCATGAATCGAAGGATTTTGCTACCCTGATAGAGTGGAACAATATCTATTACCAGGGTGTGGATGCTTCGGCACGTTCTGCAAAAACTATCCGCATTGGATTAGTACAATGGCAGATGCGCCTTTTCCCTGATATGGAGACATTCTATGAACAAGTGGAGTTTTTTGTAGACGCAGTGAGTGGCTACAAATCTGACTTTATCATGTTCCCGGAATTTTTTAATACCCCCCTGCTGCAGCCTTACAACCACCTGCCGGAAATGGAAGCGATGCGCAAGCTTGCGGAACTTACAGCAGAAATTGTAGAGAAAATCCAGGGCTATGCTGTTTCTTACAATGTGAACATCATCTCTGGCAGCATGCCTATCCTGGAAAACAACAAGCTGTATAATGCTACGTATCTCTGCCATCGTAGTGGTAAGACTGAAGAATACCGGAAGATTCACATTACGCCTAATGAACAAAAATATTATGGCATGGTGGGCGGCGATAAGATTCAGGTTTTCGATACTGATTGCGGAAAGATTGGTATCCTGATCTGCTATGATGTGGAGTTTCCCGAGCTGAGCAGGATATATGCCGACCAGGGTATGCAGATACTTTTTGTCCCTTTCCTGACGGATACACAAAACGGATATACGAGGGTACGCAGATGCGCACAAGCCAGGGCTATAGAAAATGAATGTTATGTTGCTATTGCCGGCTGTGTTGGGAACTTACCGAAAGTCAATAATATGGATATCCAGTTTGCTCAGTCTGCCGTATTTACTCCATCCGACTTTGCCTTCCCAACAAATGCGGTAAAAGCAGAGACCACGCCAAATACAGAGATGATGCTCGTAGTCGATGTTGACCTTCACCTTTTGGATGAGTTGCACCACTTCGGCACTGTAAAAGTGTTAAAAGATCGCCGGAACGATCTTTATGAGGTGAGGTTGCTTAAATAAGCAAGTTAAATTAAATAATAAAACATCTGATTATCAATTCTGAGTGTTCAATTGAGAATTGATAATCAATATGGCATCACTTGTTGAGGAAGTTATTTCCAGAAAATAAACCAAAAGATGAGCAGGATAACGACAATGATAGGGATAATCCACTTCATTACCGGGCCTGCTCCTTTTTTATTATCTTCCTCTACCGCCTGCGGCGAAGGACCAGGATCCTGTTCATGTTTTGCATAGTCTGTTTCTACAGGTTTTTTATTTTCGCCGGATGTTTCCTGAAATTTCGGATCTGTATTTTCCATAGCTTTTCGGTTTGTGTTTGGTTGTGTATATACATTGGAGAACAAAACAATTGACAAAAGGTTTGCACACTAAACCTTACCTTTGCATTGTTGATGTACAATAACCCTCCAAAATATAGCCAGTTGATTAAGGATGAAGCCCTGCGACTAGGTTTTATGCAATGTGGCATTGCGAAGGCAACCTTCCTGGAAGAGGAAGCACCACGCCTGGAGGCATGGCTCAAAAATGAGCATCACGGACAAATGGGCTATATGGAGAACCATTTCGATAAACGCCTTGACCCGCGCCTGCTGGTCGATGATGCCAAATCGGTCATTTCCCTCACTCTTAATTACTTTCCCGAAGAAAGCCAGGCGGATCCAGATGCACCGAAGATCTCTAAGTACGCTTACGGCACGGATTACCACACGGTAATTAAGGAAAAGCTTTTCCTGCTGCTCAGCTTTATTGAAGAACATATCGGTGCTGTTAATGGAAGGGCTTTTGTAGACTCTGCTCCTGTGCTGGACCGCGCCTGGGCCAAACGCTCCGGCATAGGCTGGGTAGGCAAAAACAGTAATATCATCAGTAAAAAAAGCGGATCTTTCTTTTTCCTTGCGGAGCTGATCGTAGACCTGGAACTGGAATACGATGCACCTTTCGCCACAGACCATTGCGGCACCTGCACCAAATGTATTGATGCCTGCCCTACTGATGCTATTCTGAATCCCTTTATTATTGATGCCAATAAGTGTATCTCCTACCTCACCATCGAACTGAAGGAAGAAATCCCTCAAAGCTTCGACGACAAAATGGAGAATTGGATGTTCGGATGTGATATCTGCCAGGATGTATGCCCCTGGAACAGATTTTCTGTACCCCATTCGGAGCCACAGTTTAAACCGCGTGAAAACCTCCTTGAAATGAAACGAGAAGACTGGCTGGATATCACTGAAGATGTCTTCAAACAGATATTCAAGAACTCAGCCGTAAAACGGACAAAGTTCAAAGGACTGACGCGCAATATTAACTTTATTAAACGACTGCCCAAATAAATACGATTCAAGACTGACTGAATCTTAATATTTGATTTGATCCTAATATTTGGATCTGGTTAAATGCTGCCCGGATAGATTTATCAGAGGATTACACTTCGAAATAAAAGATTAAATTAAAGACTGACCATCTTTGAAAAAACACGTGGTTTTTAACTCTGAAAGGCTGTATACAAAGAATGCTTATCGGTCATGAAAGGGTTTCAGCTTTAAAATGGTTTCACCTTCAAATGGACTTTACCTTAAAAAGGATTTCAGCTTCAAAATGGTTTTATGCGACGTATAGTTATTTGTTACGTATGGTTTTCCTCATGACAAAAAAAGAGACACCTGTAATTTTCGGCCTTCTATGTTTTGCGTAGCAAAAGATAGGTAGACGAAAATTACAGGTGTCTCTTTTTTTCCTATTTAACAGAAAAACTATTATTAGATCTATCCTTATCAGGCACATACGTATTACCCAATAAAACATTCTTCAGCACCTTAACAGTAGCAACAGGCAAAGAAATCACCTTATCGCCCTTTTCCCAGACACCAATACTCTCATGCATCTGCTTAGAAGAACCATCAGCATAAGTCAGCTTCAGGTAAACCGGCATCGGTTTATTGCTTTTATTCTCAATCTTAATCTCGTAACCACCAGCAGTTTTATCTACAGCCACGATCCCCAGGTCCGTAACACCCTCATCAAAAAACCATCGTTTCCAGAACCAATCCATATTCTTTCCAGATCCTTCATTCATACTGTAAAAGAAGTCGAAAGGCATAGGGTGCTTTCCGTTCCATGAGCTGATATAATGGTGCAGAGCCTTTGTAAACAACGAGTCTCCCAGGTAGTCCTTAACAAACAAATAGCCCAAAGCAGGTTTAGGATACGAATTTGTAAAGCTGCCGGAGCCTTTCAGATCAGGAGTAAGCGTCATAATTGGACTATCATTCTTTGAGCCAGACGACGATGCAGTGGGTTGTATTCCATACTCATCTACCATTGTCGTATCGATTTTGGGCGACAAGAGCCATTCCGAGATCGTTGCCCATCCTTCATCCATCCAGCCATACTTCGTTTCATTTGTTCCCATGTAGAACGGGAACATCGTATGGAAAATCTCGTGTACCGTCAGTGTAATGGCATCCTCCCTTTTAGCCACAGGATTATCATTCACCATCATTGGGTACTCCATCTGATCCAGTCCGTCAAACACCGTTTCATGTGCGTAAGGGTAAGGCCATTTCGGAAACTCATAACTCATCAGCTGCACCGACTGGCGCGCAAAGTCGATCACCTCAAAATAATCCTTGTGGATAGGGTTAAAAGCAGCATCTACACGCGTTCTGCGCTTTGTTCTGGGGTCTACCACCAAACTGGTCGACTTCCACAGGTAATGGTCACTCAGGGCAAAGACAAAGTCGCTCACATTTTTGGCATCGAACTTCCAGGTATTGAAAGGGAGAGCCTTCGTCACCCGTTTATTTTCAAGATCAGCTTTAGTAATCACATTGATCACAGAATCCGATTTCTCAGCTAGGGCGATGCGGTCTGCCACCTGCTTTGTCAGCACGGTTTTTGCATTCGTCAAATCACCCGTAGCCCATATCACGAAATTCCCGGGAACAGTGATTTCCGCTTTAAAATTGCAGAAATCGTTGTAAAACTCAGCATCACCAGTATAGGGGTACTTGTTCCATCCATCCACATCATCATAAACTGCAATACGAGGGAAAAAATAAGCTACAAAATGAGAGCCTGCATCCACCTGGCCCGTCCTCGTGTGGGAGCCCTTATTCAGTTCATATTGATAAGTAACTTTCAGCGTCACGCTTTTACCGGGAGCAATTGAGGGGACGGAAGTATGCATATTTGTGGCATCGATCACCAGCGTATTCAGCGGGACAACCTCACCATTCAGCACAAAGGCAGACACTTGAACACCATCCGTCAGGTCGCTGGCGGCGATATCAGATGTACGCGGAGCCCCTTTTTTATACAAATTGGGATATAGCTTAAACCACAGCTCCTTTAGTGTATCTGTGCTGTTATTTTTATAAACCACATCCACAGTACCCTTCAGTACTCTTGATGAAGGGTTAAAATCAACCTTCAATGTGTAATCAGCAGTATTCTGCCAGTATTTCGGTCCCGGTTGACCGTTTATAGCCCTGGTTCCATTAGCATATGCCTTTTGGAATTCTGCCGGGACAGGCAGCGTCTGCTGTGCATACGCTGTAAATCCCAATATTCCAAAAAGGGATAATAAAATTATTTTCTTCATCAATGCCAATGCTGTTTTACTTACCGCTTTTATCAATCCCAATTTTGCTAATCCTGTTTTAACTCTGATAATCTTGTTTATCAATCCTGTTTGCTGGTTATATTGTTCTTCTATTGAATTCTTTCCTTTGCGGATACCAACCAGTTAAACCCGTTCAGAGATCCTATTTACCGAATTTCATCTTCAGTTGTTCCAGCATATCAGGAGTAACATTCACTGCAGGCACCTCTTTCTTAGGCTGTGGGTGCACAGCAGGCTTCTGTTGTGGCTGCTGAAAAGGTTTCCTGGGCTGCGCCACAGCTGCAGGCTGAGCAGGTCTTGCAGGCTGAACAGGTCGTGCAGGATTGTTTTGTGGTGCCTGTTTAGGCCCTTTTTTCTTGCTCCATCTTGTCCAGATCTCTTCCAGTTTCTTTTTGGTATACAGAGGGAAATCGCCCTGTTTCATCCATGCATAATAGCTGGGTTCCATATCGAACACCTGCTCAACAGTTTTATTTTTATGTTTACCGAAGTTAAACACCTCTTCACCATTCTCATTAAACACCATTCTGCCTGCAAAATCCACAGGCTTATTCATGTTCGTAAAAGCATGCAGAGAGTCTACGTCGTTCTTCACTGGCTGGGAAATATTTCCCTGTTTATCTTCAAAATCTACCCCCTCATAACGGTCCAGCTGTGCCAGCAATACATGATAAGTAGCAGTGATATCCGCCTCCGCAGAGTGCGCATTGATAATATCCTGTCCGCAGTAGAACTTGTGAGCAGCACGTAGTGTACGTTGCTCCATCTGGTGGAAGATATTCTGTACATCCACAAACTTGCGGTCGTTCATTTCGAAATCCACACCTGCGCGCAGAAATTCTTCCAGCAGCACAGGAATATCAAACCTGTTGGAATTATACCCTGCAAGGTCAGCATCCCCAATAAATGCGGCAAGCTCTTTTGCAGCATCCTTAAAAGTCAGTTCATCTACAACATCCTTATCATAGATACCATGGATAAGTGACGACTGTAGAGGAATAGGCATTTCCGGATTGATCCGCATTGATTTAATAAGCTCTGACCCGTCTGGCATAGCTTTTAAAATTGCAATTTCGACGATACGGTCTGTACCTACATTAATACCAGTGGTCTCCAGATCAAAAAAGGCCAGGGGACGGATTAGATTTAATTTCATCTCTATATTTTATTTTTTATACGGTCAATCCAACAGGGAAAATTCAAAGCTACGAAAGCTTTAATAGATATCCCTGGATTTATATTTTAGCTAAGGAATATAATTCCTAACGTTATACCAATTATCATAATAAGATACATCAATATTTCGGTAGATGCAAACTTTTTATATTTGGTCCAAAAGGAAATGTCGTTATCAGCGTTTTTCATTAGAATATATTTGTCTTTTATCGGTTATAAAGCTATCATGATTTTATATTCATCTCGTGGTGTGATTTGAAAAATCATGATGGTTTCATCAGTATATGTTTTTTTTAAGTCCATCTGCTGTGTCCTACAGCGCTATTTATTATCTTAAATTTAGTCAACAGGCACCGGTTTTTATTTAACAGGCCCTGCTTTAATCAAAACACGCTGATAAGCGGGCAGGTTCAAATCATCAACGATTACCCCGCGTGTAGTTGAGGCATGAACAAAAAAACCATGATTGAGGTAAATACCAACATGATCAATACCATTGCCACCAAAAGAAAAGAAGACCAGGTCCCCTTCTTCCAGCTGCTGCTGACTCTTCTCTTTGATCATCCCCGCCTGATCTGCAGTACGACGTGGTAAATTTACACCATAAATCTCTTTATTCAGCAACAATGCAAAGCCAGAACAATCAATACCCCTTTTATCCAGTCCACCCAGCTTGTACTTTACACCTGCCCAATCGGTAATAAAACGATAAAGAGACCTGCTGTGAAGGTTTGCCATAGCATCTGCGGCTTTCGCCGCCTTGGTTTCCGAACTATATCTGAACTTTCTGCTTCCGCAGGAAGAAAGCAGCATCAACACGATCATCCCAATAGAAAGAAATGTATACCCCTGATAACCATGCCTGACCTGCTTATCCATATCGCTTAATTTTTGATTAACCGCTGTATCTCATCCAGTTTCAGTAAGGCCTCTACAGGCGTCAGCACGTTTACATCCAGGTTATTCAGCATATCCCTGATCTGTACGAGTACCGGGTCTTCTACTGCAAACATATGCAGCTGGTAGGCCTGGTTCTGTACCTTCTTGATACTGTCCTTGATACTTTGACCCTCAGTCCTGTCGATTTCCAGCTTTTTTAAAATCTCATTTGCCCTGCTGATCAGCTTCGGCGGCATACCAGCCATCTTAGCCACATGGATACCAAAACTATGCTCACTGCCCCCGGGGATCAGCTTACGCAGGAAAATAACCTTATTGCCTAACTCCTTAATCGAAACGTTGAAGTTTTTTATGCGCGCCATTGTGGTCGCCAGCTCATTCAGCTCATGGTAATGTGTGGCGAACAAAGTCTTGGGCCGTGCTGTGGGATGTGTATGCAGGAACTCTGCGATCGCCCAGGCAATGGAAATACCATCGTAAGTACTCGTGCCCCTGCCGATCTCATCCAGCAGGATAAGACTGTTGTCGGATATATTATTCAGGATACTGGCAGTCTCATTCATTTCTACCATGAATGTACTCTCCCCTGAAGAAAGATTGTCTGAGGCACCCACGCGGGTAAATATTTTATCCACAATACCTATACTCGCCGCTTTCGCCGGTACAAAACACCCCATCTGTGCCATGAGCACAATCAGGGCCGTCTGCCGCAAAATGGCCGACTTACCCGACATATTGGGACCGGTAATAATGATGATCTGCTGACTATCGCTGTCAAGGAATACATCATTAGTGATATATTCTTCGCCAACTGGAAGCCGTTTTTCAATTACCGGATGTCTTCCACCTTTAATATCAAGTACTTTCGTGTTGTGAAGCACGGGCTTTGCATAATGGTTTTTCAGGGCCAGCTGCGCAAAGCACAGCAACACATCCAGCTGGGCAATAATAAATGCATCACGCTGAATAGGTTTGATGTATGCCATTACCTGCTGCGTAAGCTGCCCGTAAAGCCTTGCTTCAATCTGTTGTATTTTATCTTCGGCCCCCAGGATCTGCTCTTCATACTCCTTTAGTTCCGGTGTAATGTAACGCTCAGCATTTACCAACGTCTGCTTACGTATCCAGTCGGCCGGCACCTTATCTTTATGGGTATTCGTTACTTCCAGGTAATAGCCATGAACATTATTAAATGATATCTTTAGAGAAGGAATCCCTGTATTGGCAGATTCTCTTTTCTGTATCTCGATCAGGAAATCCTTTCCGCCAGTTGAAATGGCACGCAGCCTGTCCAGCTCCGCATCTATGCCTTCGGCAATAACATTCCCTTTCAGCAACAATGCCGGCGGGTCCTGCTGCAGCTCCAGTTCCAGCTTTTCGCGGATACTCAGACATGGGTCTAGTCCTGCGGCAAGATCCATTAAGTACGGATTATCAGACAGCTCGGCGGTATTCTTCACTGCTTCAATATGGTAAAGTGATTTCTTTAACTGGCACAATTCGCGCGGGCCACATCTCTGCAAGCCTACTTTGGAAATCAGCCGCTCCAGGTCGCCTATCTGCTTGATAAACGTTAAAAACTCTTCTATTAAACCTTCATGTTCAGTAAAAAACTCTACCATACCCAGGCGCTCCTGAATAGGCTTAAGTTCTTTCAGGGGCATGATGATCCATTTGTGCAGCATCCTGGCACCCATAGGTGTAGAAGTCTGGTCAAGCACATTGAATAAGGTCATCGCATTTTCATTGGCAGAGCTGACCAGCTCCAGGTTACGGATCGTAAACCTGTCCAGCCACATGAAATTATCTTCCTCTAAACGGGAAATTGCAGAAATATGTTTAAGGTTGCGGTGCTCGGTTTCGCCCAGGTAATGTAAGGCTACACCACCGGCAATCACACCTGCATGGAGTTTGTCGACACCAAACCCTTTTAAAGAAATAACCTCGAAATGTTTATTTAGGACCTCATTGGCATAGTCACCAGTAAAAGCCCAGTCGTCCAGTGCGAAAGTGTAAAACTTATCGCCGAATAACTCTACAAACTCCTGGCGTTTACTTTTCTGAAAAACGACCTCAGTAGGCCTGAATCCCTGCAGCAGCTTGTCTACATACTCGGCATTGCCTTGTGCTACATGAAATTCGCCTGTAGAGATATCCAGAAATGAAACCCCTATCAGCTGTTTTTCAAAATATACTGCAGCCAGGTAATTGTTGGACTTCTGACTCAGGATATTGTCATTATATGCTATACCAGGAGTTACTAATTCCGTAACACCCCTTTTAACAATAGTTTTGGTCGACTTAGGGTCTTCCAGCTGATCGCATATCGCCACCCGCTGTCCGGCACTCACCAGTTTAGAGAGATAGATCTCCAATGAGTGGTGTGGGAAACCAGCAAGTTCAGAGTTAGCAGCGGCCACGTTCCCGCGCCGGGTTAAAACTATTCCTAAAATCTGGGATGTTTTGATGGCATCCTCACCAAAAGTTTCATAAAAATCACCAACTCTAAACAATAATAATGCTCCCGGATACTTTGCTTTTATAGCATTGTATTGTTGCATTAATGGTGTTTCCTTCGTATTATCTTTAGCCAAAATATATTTACTTTACAAAAGTGTAAATATACTATCTAACCCTGTAGCTTTACTCTTTTTTTTAAATTTAAAACGCAAAATGCGAAAAAAAGCAGAGGTTACAGCTGTTTGATGTACGATAAGAATAAGTCCAGTGCTTTTCTTTTTTCATCGGTAAGCTCAAAATCCAGTTTATGCATCAGGTAGTCTTCAAGATCAAATAAAGGATTCGGCGTAAGCTCACTGATAACCTTGTCGCGCGAAGCCAGGCCCATCTTCAAAGCAGCATTGAACTCCATTACAAAATCTTCAGGAATAGGCTTGTTAGCTACCCAGGCAGCATATACAAACGGAAGACCGGTGAATTTCATCCACTCCTCTCCCATATCATAAGCATACGCATAATCGCCTTTTTTCCCGAAGGTACGATCACCAATCAGTACAATTGCATCAGTTTCCGTGTCTTGTGCGGTAGTAAATTCCACCTCCTGTTTGTAAAAAAACTTTAACAGCACCTTAGCCAGGTTATTGGAAGTCCTGGATTCAGGGTCAAGCCGAACAGTCTTAATTTCATTTGCAGGTACACTGCTGAAGATAAATACTGAATTTACAGCACCCACGGAGCCTATACAGTACGAAGAGATGATAGTTGGATTTGGCACATTTAAAATTGCCGCCACCGGAATTAATCCAAGGTCTACACTTCCATCGATAACCTTTGCTGCACAATCTGATGGTATATCTAAGGTTAAATCTATTTTGTCTAATACTGCTGAATGTTTAATGCCGTAGATAAATGGTTTGGTGTTGGTATAAGCAACAGCAGAAATTTTAATCTTGTCCAATTGTATTGAATTTTAAGGGTCGGAAAATTAAAGAGTCGTAAATTATGAGTTGTAAATTAAGGGTCGTAAAACAAGAGCTGTATTCTGAATTGTCACAAAATTAATTTCAGAAATGCTAAATGACAGCCGCCTTCAGATGATCGGTATTGTTAGTTTCCAGAATTGTAAACTTGTCGCCCGTAAGACTAAGCTTATACAAGCCAGTATTCTGATGCGGGTAGTCATACATCTGTGAAAGCGGTTTATCTGTAAGCAGGCACATCAGCAATCGTAAGGCCCTGCCGTGCATACAAATCAGGATCAGTTTCTCGTCCTTACGGCTGATAATCAGCTCCATCGCTTCCTTCAGCCTGATAGCTACATCATTCGGACTTTCGCCACCAACAAAGTGTGCATCATAGTCGCCCGACTGCCACTTCTCAGTAATATCTTTAAAAGCACCGATCGTTTCTTCGCTGGTATGCTGTCCTTCCAGCTCGCCCCAGGCAAGCTCATCCAATCCGGATTGTATTTCCCAGGGGATCCCGGCATCAATAAATCCCTGTACAGTTTGCTGTGTACGTTTTAATGCAGAAGTGTATACCTTTTGAAAAGGTACATCCTTATAAAGCGCATAAAATGCAGCGCCCTGTGCACGGCCAGTATCATTAAGGTCACTGTTGATGCCCCTGCCCTGTATTCTTCCTAATTTATTAAATTCTGTTTCGCCATGACGAATGATATAAAGCTCTTTGTCCATTAATTGATTACCGGTAACTTATAAAACTGTGGTTTAGCTTGTTCTTCAAATACAAAATCAGTGTAGTCAGTAACCACGTTATATAATGTATCCCTTTCAATAGGTTGTCTGTGTACTTGTTTGATCAGGTTCACCAGCTCCCTGGTGCTCATTCCTGGTGTTTGCTCTTCAGCACCGGCCATAGAATAGATCTTGGTCGTATCGTCCAGCGTACCATCGATATCATCCACACCAAAATTGAGGGACAGCTGAGCAGTTTGTCTGCTGATCATGGCCCAGTAGGCTTTAATATGGTCAAAGTTGTCCATATAAATACGGGCAATAGCATAATTCCTCAGATCTTCCACTACAGAGACCTCAGGAACATAATCCATCTGGTTATTCTGGTTTCTGAACTTCAGGGGAATAAAAGCCTGGAAGCCGCCGGTTTTGTCCTGCAGCTGGCGCAGGCGCTCCATATGGTCTACGCGGTGCCAGAATTTTTCAATATGCCCGTATAACATGGTTGCATTAGAGCGCATGCCTAACTTGTGCGACTGTTCATGGATGTCGAGCCATTGTTCGGCATTACATTTATCATGTGCAATTTTCTCTCTCACCTCCGGATGAAAAATCTCCGCTCCACCGCCAGGCATAGAATCCAGTCCGGCTTCCTTGAAATATTTCATGCCATCATAATGGCTGAGCTTTGCTTTTTTGAAAATATAGAAATATTCTACCGGTGTCAGCGCTTTAATATGTAAATCCGGGCGGTGTGCTTTCGTGCGTCTGAAAAACTCAGCATAAAACTCAAGATTTTGCTTAGGCACTACACCACCTGTAATATGTACTTCCGTTACAGGTTCATCATCATACTTTTTCAGGATATCGATCATGCCGTCCACACTCATCTCCCATCCGTCTTCACGGTCTTTGATCAGGCGTGAATAGGAACAGAAATTGCAGCTGTAAACGCATACATTAGTAGGCTCAATATGAAAGTTACGGTTGAAATATGTTTTATCCCCGTGTTTTTGCTCCCTGATATAGTTGGCTAAAACGCCAAGATATCCCAGTTCAGCATGCTCATATAAATAAACACCTTCATCGAAGGTTATTCTCTCTCCATGTTGAACTTTCAGTGCTATATCCTTCAGCGGCTGGCCGAGGGTGGCATCGTTCAATAGAAAATCCAGTTTTCCAATAGTATCCATCTGTGATTTTATTATACGTCAAAAGTAAGATAAAATCAACAGAAGACCGTGATACAAGTCATTTAAGCTGTCAGGGTTATGTAAAAGGTAATTTCCCGGCTTGTTTTTTTCATGCTAAGGCAGGCAATTTTAAAATTTCAACCCTGTAGCTTTTGGGTTTTAAGCGCTTCTCTGAAATAGCGCAGGGGTACGAACAGCATGCCGAAGCACTCTCCTTCTTCTTTCCCTAAATGTTTATGGTGGATCTTATGAGCCTTACGCAGCGCTCTGAAATAGAAATTATTGGTACGGCTGAACAGCTTAAAACGCTGGTGGATAAGGATATCATGAACAGCAAAATAAGCGAAGCCATACAGGGTGATCCCTATGCCGATATAAAAAAGAAAGCCCAGGTCGGCCACAAATGTGCCTCCGATAAAAAACAGCATCGAGATCACCGCAAAGATCACGAAGAAATAATCGTTCTTCTCAAAAAAATGGGGCGATTTATTGTGATGGTCATCATGGAGTGTCCATAACAGGCCGTGCATAATATATTTATGTGTAAACCAGGTTACACATTCCATCAGGCAAAAGGTAACCAATACGATCCCTATATTAATCAATATGTTCATCCCGAATCTGTTTTATTTTATCCAACATTATTTTGAACCATGCCGTGTACTGCTCCGGTGATTCTGCTATCGCTAATTTAACGTTTTCCATGCTCATATATTTCCAGCCGGCAACCTCTGCAGGATTCGGCACAGGCGCGACATCACTGATCCCGAAAAACACATGATCGAGCTCATTCTCTGTCAGCCCGTTTTCCATCTCCACGCGGTAGATAAAACTATATTTCCAGGTCAGCGCACAGGTCATGCCCATCTCCTCTTCCAGTCTGCGTAGTGCCGCATCCTTCAGCAGCTCCCCTTTTCGCGGGTGCGTACAGCAGGTATTGGTCCACAGCAAAGGGGAGTGGTACTTTTCTGCCGCCCGCTGCTGCAGCAAAAGCTCACCATTAATATTGAAGATGAAAATAGAGATAGCCCGGTGCAATGCCCCTTCCTGATGGGCCTGCAATTTGCCCATAGTGCCTATTTCTTGATCATTCCGATCTACCAGTATTACCTTTTCTTCCATTTATAACATTTTTATCTTTGCCTTTTCAGCAACACTGCAATATTTATTCATCAGCAGATACGTTTTTATTCGTTTGTAGAGTACAGGATCAGGCTGTACTTTTTGATTATGTTTTAACAAATAACTGATTAAAGCCTGTTTATCACCTTCAATATTACTATTATAATTTAATACCGCAGGTACATTGGTCTGCGTGCATAACCTGAAAAAAAGCAGCTCCACATTCCCTTCATCCTCCTTAACAGCTCTTTCCAGCAAGGCTTTGCCCTTGTTAAAATGCGACAAACGACTGAATGGATTTAGCAGATGTTTACACATTAAAAATTCTGACATTGCCCGGAAACCAACCATTACAGGCTGTTCCCCGTCATCCACAACCTTCAACCTTTTATAAAATTTAAGTGCCTGTGCTTTATCATCCACAGCATGATCCAGCATATCCCTGCATGTATTCAGATCAGGGAGGGCAAAATTAAAAAACAAAAGCAGCAATAAAGCACCTTTCATATCATTCTGAAACTATGTTTAACATAAGACCCTGCCAGGAGGCTCATTTTTTTAAAATTAGGGATCCTGATCCGCTCAGACAGGATATGCGATGAGGGCATAGACTTAATTTTATTGAAAAGGCTTTTATAGTAAATGTAAGCAACATATACGCCGAAACGCGAAGTACGTGGCAATGCTTTAATAGCTACCAGAGCCACTTTAAAATCACTTTCTATATCTCTTTCAATTTCTTTTTTCTCTTCTTCAGTGAATACACTGAAATTCACCTTTGGAAAATATACCCTGCCCAGCACCTCATAGTCGTTCTTCATGTCCCTCAGGAAATTCACCTTTTGAAAGGCCGCACCAAGCTTCATCGCCCCCGGCTTTAACTCCTGGTAAAGTTGTTCGTTATTTTCAGTGAACACCCGCAGACACATCAGTCCCACTACCTCTGCCGAACCCAGGATATAAGCGTCATATGATTTGTCGCAATGCGATGTTTCCTGCAGGTCTATTTCCATGCTCGACAGAAAACAGGTGATCAGTTCTTCATCTATATGGTACTCATTTACTATACGCTGGAAACTGTTTAATATCGGGTTTAAGCTGATCCCCTGTTCAATCGACTTATATGTAGTATGCTTAAACTCATCCAGCAGGTCTATTTTGTCAAAACCGTGAAAAGAATCTACAATTTCATCGGCAAGGCGGACGAAACCATAGATGCTGTAAATAGCATGATGATACTTTTTGTTCAGGCAGCGTATCCCCAAAGAAAAACTAGTGCTGTAGGTTTTCGTGACAAGGATGCTCGACGCAATGGATATATGATCAAACAGGTGTTTCATGCGATAGCTTTAGTAAATATTTATTTAGTTCAGCAGCAGCCACCTGTCCTGATATCAAGGCAGGAGGTACACCAGGTCCCGGTACAGTCAGCTGCCCGGTATAGAACATATTCTTTATTTTATTATTCCTTAACGTCGGCTTCAGCACTGCCGTCTGACTCAATGTATTTGCCAGCCCATAGGCATTGCCCTTGCAGGCATTATAGTCCTCCATAAAGTCACTTACGCAATAGGTTCTTTTATAGATGACCTCTGCCGCAAAAGTCTCTCCGCAAAAGCTTTCCATCCGCTTAATGATCCCATCAAAATAATGCTCCCGCATCTCCGGTGTATCAATCAGCCCTGTGGCTATGGGCACCAGGATAAAGAGGTTCTCCATACCTTCGGGAGCAACACTATCGTCCGTTTTAGAGGGACAGCAAGCATAGAACAGAGGCCTGTCCGGCCATTGTGGTACTGTATAGATATCCTCAGCATGTTTTTTAAAATCCGCGTCGAAAAACAGGTTATGGTGCTGTAGTTTTTTCAGTTTCTTGCTTATACCTGCATAATAAATTAAGCAGGATGGTGCAAAAGTCTTCTTATCCCAATACGAAGCCTCATAGTTCCTGTATTTCTCTTCCAGCAACTGCTGTTCCACATGGTGATAATCCGCAGAAGCAATCAGCCCTTCAGTAGCAATCTGCCCCATACTCGTCTCCAGGCCCGTTACTAGTCCCCCGCTAACCTCTATCCTGTCTACCTGCACGCCCGTATGGAATTCTACACCGAGCGAACCTGCAAGCTCCTTCATGCCATTTACAATCTGGCACATGCCTCCCATTGGATACCAGGTACCCTGTACGATAGCAGAATAGTTCATCATGGTATACAGCGCAGGGATCTTATTGGCCATAGCACCTAAAAATAAGACCGGGAATTCCATTAAGGCAATCAGCCGCTCGTCTTTGAAATAGCTGCGCACATGGCTGCTTACCGAGCTGAAGATATTAGCTTTTAACATGCCTTTGATGACGTTCATATTGGCGTATTCCATCCAGGAGAAAGCGGGTTTATATACCAGATCTTTCATGCCCACATTGTACTTGAATTCAGCTTCCTTAAGGAATTTGCGCAAAGCGCTGGCACTGCCTTTTTCAATATTTTCGAATACTTCAAACAGCTCATCAAGGCTCGCAGGGATTTCCATGACGTCATTTTTGCCAAAGATAACCTGAAAGCCCGGGTCAAGTTGTTTCAATTCATAATAATCGGATGCCGAATGGCCAAATTGTGCAAAGAAATTCTCGAAGATATCTGGCATCCAATACCAGCTTGGGCCCATGTCAAAAGTAAATCCTTCTGCACTGTATACCCTCGCCCGACCGCCGATATCCATATTTTTTTCCAGTACACTAACCTGATGGCCTGCCTTTGCCATAAAACAAGACGATGCCAACCCAGAAAATCCGCTACCAATAATTGAAATTTTTGCCATACAATAGAATATTTCCATCATACCTCAAGTTTATACTTAAAACATGATATCGGTCATGAAAATAGCGATTTTATACCAGAATCTGGCATAAAAAAGCCAGCTCTCAGGCTGGCTTCATATATGTCTTTTAAATTATATACTTATTTCGCCGCTTTGGAGAAGTTAAGTACAATATAAGCTGGTGAGCTACCATATTCTACCGGGGATTTCAGGATCAGGTTATCGCCTGTTGCCGAAGAAAGGATAATCCTATAGCCTTCACTTACATTTTTAGCTTTATCACCATCATACAATTTTTTGAACTGAAAAGTTTCATCAGCTGTACTAACCGACCAGAAGATATTCTGTGTTCTTGCTGGACATTCGGCAGTTCCTGGCAACGCATAAGTACCATTACCGCTATTTGTCAAATTCCATGTACTTCCAATAAAACATTTGTAGGAAGCTTCGTCAAAAAGTGATTTTACGCTGGCAGCAGGTAAGCCTTCGAATGTAATATTATTCAATACCCATGTTCCTGTAACGTTTCCTCTTCTCAAACTTACTGTTGATGCACTTTTTGTAGATGAGCAACTTTGTAACACCATTAATGAACTACATAAAATGGCAGCTATAACTAATATTCTTTTCATATACTTGTATTTTCGAATACAGCTTACATAAATCTTGCCAAAAAAAGATATTAACACTTATTTTATGCATACCGAAACAATTGCCATACATGCTGGAAATTTAATTCACAGTGCCACAGGGGATGTGACCCAGCCAATTAGTTTATCAACTACATTTTTCAGGGATGAAAACGGAGGTTATCCTGGTGGCCATATGTACAGCCGTGTCAGCAATCCGAACCGCTCTGCGCTGGAAAAAGTACTGACAATGCTGGATAAAGGAGCAGACGCCTGTGCCTTCTCTTCAGGAAATACGGCCGGTATGGCTTTATTCCAGGCACTGACACCGGGCAGCCATATTATTGCACCCGATGATATGTACTGGGGCTTTAAAAAGCAACTGCTGTCTATATTTAAAGGTATACTGGAGATCGACTTTATTGACCTTACCGCTGTTGAGGGTATTGAAGCGTATATTAAAGAGAATACTGTATTGATATGGGTAGAGACACCCTCTAACCCACTGCTGAAGATCACCGACATCGCAGCTGTATCGGCCATAGCGAAAAAACATCAGCTGATGCTGGCATGTGACAGCACCTTTGCTTCACCATGCTTCCAGCAGCCGCTGTTACTGGGTGCCGACATCGTGATGCACTCGTCGACCAAATACATTGGGGGACATAGTGATGTGCTTGGTGGCGTACTGGTTACTGCGGTACAAAACGAGTTTTGGGAAAAGATCAGGAACATTCAGCAGGTAGGTGGAGCTGTGCCTTCACCATTCGACTGTTTTCTATTGTTAAGAAGTCTTAAAACTTTAACCTACCGGATGAAAGGGCACCACGACAATGGGCTGGCCTTAGCACATTACCTGGAGAACCATCCCAAAATAGAAGCGGTATATCACCCCGGACTACCCTCGCACCCGCAGCATGAAATCGCTAAAAAACAAATGAGCGGATATAGCGGTATGCTGTCTGTACTGGTAAAGGGCGATGGTGAAAATGCAAGAAAGGTGGTAAATAAGGTAAAGCTCTTCGCACAGGCAACAAGCCTGGGTGGTGTGGAAAGCCTGATAGAACACCGTGCCTCTGTTGAGGGGCCGGATACGAAAACACCACAGAATTTAATTCGGATATCTGTAGGCCTGGAGCATATAGACGACCTGATCAGTGATTTTGAGCAGGCATTAACATAAAAGGGGGCGCCTGCCCCTATACATCAGTTAGACAATATGTATTTTATTCTGTTGATCTTGAATTATTTATCTATTTTTCCGAATAATATTTTGAAGATTAACAGAATAACTCTACATTTGTATCATAGTAGCGAAAGCTATTAAAGTCAACCCTCAAAAAGGTTTGATTTATAAAGAAGTGGCGAGAGACAGGCTCCCTGACCCACTGGCAACCCTCCCGAATGGAGAAGGTGCCAATTCCTGACCAGTTAGCCTATTGCTTTCTGGAAAGATAAATTAAAACGAAATGAAAACTATCAGCATTCTATCGCAAATAAGCGACCGCCATTCCTCAAAGTTTAATGTACAGCATCTTTATGCCGGTATGTTGGCCTGTTGTTGTATGGACTAAACACAGAATTCTTCCCTTTTAATCTTGTTATTCAAAATGGAAGGCCTCCAGGAGAGGTACGCTATGCCTTTATGTCCCGGCCATTCGTGTCATCAAAGGTCACAAAACCATCAACTATCTGTATTACACGGTATCACATTAAAACTGTATCACATTAAAAAAACAAAGCAATCATGTCAGCCAACTATAAATTCGAAACTTTACAATTGCACGCAGGACAGGAAATAGATCCTACAACTGGCTCCAGAGCTGTGCCTATTTACCAGACTACTTCTTATGGCTTCAAAAACTCTGCACATGGTGCGGATTTATTTGCCTTAAGGGAGTTCGGGAACATCTACACGCGTATTACGAATCCTACAACTGATGTTTTCGAAAAACGTGTTGCGGCATTGGAAGGTGGCGTTGCAGCGCTTGCTGTAGCATCGGGACAGGCGGCACAGTTTATTGCACTGAATAATATACTGGAGGCGGGCGACAATTTCGTTTCTTCTTCTCACCTGTATGGTGGCAGCTACAACCAGTTTAAGGTAGCTTTTAAACGTTTAGGTATTGAAGTACGCTTCGCCAATCCCGAAAATTTCGAAGAAATTGAGTCGCATATTGATGAAAATACAAAAGCCATCTACCTTGAAACTATAGGCAATCCATCTTTCAGCATTCCTGATTTCGACAAGATCGCACTCATAGCCGAGAAACATGACCTTCCTTTGGTGGTCGACAATACTTTCGGCGCTGCCGGATATCTGTTCAAACCGCTGGAGCATGGCGCACATGTAGTGGTAGAATCGGCAACGAAATGGATTGGAGGCCATGGCACCAGCATTGGTGGTGTGATCGTTGACGGCGGAAACTATAACTGGGGAAATGGGAAATTCAAACAATTTACTACGCCGTCTGAGGGTTACCACGGATTGGTATTCAACGATGTGTTTGGCTTAAACAGCAGCTTTGGAAACATACAGTTCATCATCCGTGCACGTGTTGAGGGGCTGCGCGACTTCGGTCCGGCTTTATCCCCTTTCAACTCTTTTCTATTGATCCAGGGACTGGAGACTTTATCATTAAGAGTACAGCGCCATGTAGACAATAGCCTGGCCCTGGCACGCTGGCTGGAAAACCATGAGGATGTGAAGAGCGTACTTTACCCAGGCTTAGAAAGCAGCCCATACCATCAGAATGCCAAGAAATACCTGACCAATGGATTTGGTGCCGTACTGTCCTTTGAGCTGCACGGCGGCAAAGAGGCGGCAATCGCCTTTGTAGATGCACTGAAACTCATCAGTCACCTGGCAAATGTGGGAGATGCAAAGACACTGATCATTCAGCCTTCGGCAACTACGCACCAGCAGCTGAGCGACGAGGAGCAACTCGCCGCCGGGGTTACGCCTCAACTGCTGCGCATATCTGTGGGCATCGAACACATCGACGATATCAAAGCCGATCTGGAGCAGGCATTTGAAGCCATAAAATCAACAAATACAGTACAAAAATAAGCATACCCTACAAAGCGCAGCACAATGTCATCAACACATACATATACCCACACGAAGGGCTTTAAACTGGAAAGCGGAAAAAAACTACGTGGGCTGCAGGTTGCTTATCATACTTACGGTAAGCTGAATGCAAAAAAAAATAATGTTATCTGGGCTTGTCATGCATTAACAGCTAATGCCGATGTAATGGACTGGTGGAAAGGGTTATTTGGCGCAAATGCCTTGTTTAATCCTAAAGATCATTTCATTATCTGTGCAAATGTTGTTGGATCTCATTACGGCACCACCAACCCACTGAGCACCAATCCTGTTACAGGACTTCCTTATTTCCTGTCGTTTCCTGAATTTACAATCAGGGATCTTGTACATGCACACCAGCTGCTGGCAGAACACCTGGGCATTGAGCAGATCAAAGTGGTCATCGGTGGTTCATTGGGCGGACAGCAGGCTGTAGAATGGGCTATTACTGATGGCAAAAGAATTGAAAACCTGATCTTGTTAGCTACCAATGCTGTTCACTCTCCATGGGGCATTGCTTTCAATGAGAGCCAGCGCATGGCTATAACGAGCGACCGTACTTTTTATGCACAGCATCCTGATGGTGGCGCTAAAGGTTTAAAAGCTGCACGCAGCATTGCGCTGTTGTCTTACCGCACCTATGAAGCGTATGGAACTACTCAGGTAGAAAGTGTAAATGATAAAACCGGCAATTTCCGCGCAGCATCTTACCAGAACTACCAGGGAGAGAAGCTCTGCAAAAGATTCAATGCCTATAGCTACTGGTACCTGGGCAAAGCGATGGACAGCCATAATGTTGGCCGCGGAAGAAAAAGCGTAACTGATGCGCTGGGTTCAATAAAATCCAATACGCTGGTGATAGGTATTGAAAATGACTTCCTCTTCCCTATCTCGGAACAGCAATTTTTAGGGCAACATATCCCGGGCGCAACATTCCACAGTATCAAATCTGCGTACGGACATGATGGCTTCCTCATCGAAACGAATATCCTGACCAATATCATCGGGAACTTTTTGAAAGAGAGCCTTAGTAAAGAGAGCGTTAATATAGAGAGCGTTGATATAGAGAGAATAGATAATGGGAGTCCTAGTAAAGAGCGCCCTCATAAAGAGAGTTTCACGAAAAACAGCACTACTAAAGAAAGCGTGAATAGTGAGCTCGTAAATATAGAACGGACCAAAAAGGAGAATGTTAACAGGACTGTTAATGAAAGCGTCAATAACGAAGGCGTCGATAAAAAAATAATTAAACTGCATAAAATAGCATAATGAGTAAGAAACTTAAAATTGGAATATTTGGATTTGGAGTTGTTGGTCAGGGTTTACATGACATTATTAAAGGACAAGACCTCAATCTCGAGATCATCAAAATTG
>JAATFQ010000106.1 GCA_015655115.1 Sphingobacteriales bacterium | reverse complement strand
TCGAACTCGCGACCCCGACCTTGGCAAGGTCGTGCTCTACCAACTGAGCTACTTTCGCATTGGTTTTAATGTTTCATCATCCGATGAAGCCCCTTTTGGCAGGTTTAAATGATAGACCTTGTTTCCGTTTGGGATTGCAAATATAAATACTTTTGTATTACTGTCAAGTTATTTTTCATAAAAAAAACCACTTTCAGCTTAAGTTATTGTCTTTCAGTACTTCTGAAATTAAATTACTTTCGAAACCCCTGCTAAAAAGATAGGTCATCAATTTATATTTCCTTTTATAAGGTTCTTTTTCCGTTAAAGAAGCTGATTTTTTCTCTGCAGCGGCGAGGATAACCTTCAAATAATCATCGTAGTCGATCGTGTTTAGTGCCTTGGCAATCATCTTATCAGGAACCTTTTTAAGCTTCAGTCCCTGCTTAATCTTAATTTTCCCCCATTTCTTGATGTTGAATTTCCCCGAAACATAAGCCATAGCAAATCTTTCTTCATTTAAAAAATTGCCCTCGATCAATTCTGAGATCACCTGTTCGACATCATCTTTCCATAAACCCCAGTCGTACAGTTTATTTCTGACCTCTTGTTGTGAGCGTTCCTGATAGGCACAGTAACTTTCTGCTTTTCCTAAAGCAGCTCTCTTGTCCAGTATGATGGGTTTTGCCGGTGTCTTTTCCAATGTGTGGCTGAATAATTATATACAAATATCTACATTCCATTGTACACATTTGTTTTTCATCTGCACTTATATCGACAAAGCTATGCTAACAAACGAGTAAGCAACAATGAATACTCCTTTGCTGCTTTCCTGCTCAATTAGACGTCACGAGTTCTTCATTATACTATTTTCCTTCCTGTATCTTTTACTAACTTTGCCGCATTGATAAGCATCCAATAAATGAGCGAAAGAAATTACACCATTCAGCGCATCTCCGAAATACTGAATACTGAACTTTATAATGTCACCAATAATACCGTAATCAGCAATCTATTAATTGATAGCAGGAACGTCATTGATCCCGAAGGGGCTTTGTTTTTCGCTATTCAGGCACAAAGGAACGGGCATGAATTTATTGCCGATGCCTATCAGAATGGTGTAAGGAATTTTGTGATCAGTGCACCGGAATATCTTGATCACTACGCGGATGCTACCTATTTGCTGGTGCCCGATGTACTTCTCGCGCTTCAGCAGCTGGCAGCCTATAACCGCGGCCAGTTTGATAAAGATGTTATTGCAATTACTGGTAGCAACGGTAAAACAATAGTAAAAGAGTGGCTGTATCAACTGCTTGCTACAGATTACAATATTGTGAGGAGTCCTAAAAGCTTTAACTCGCAGATTGGCGTGGCCTTATCCCTGTGGGAAATTGAGGCAGAGCATACGCTGGGGATCTTTGAGGCCGGTATTTCAAAAAGTGGAGAGATGCAGCAGTTAGCCGACATCATCCGGCCTACTATCGGCATACTGACCAATATCGGTGAAGCACACGCTGAAGGTTTTTCTTCGCCGGCAGAAAAACTGGCAGAAAAATTAAAGCTTTTTGCAGGAACGCGGCTTTTCATTTATTCTCCTGAATATACAGGAGCTATCCCTGAAAACGAACTTCCGGGAGAAAATAAATTTTCCTGGAGTACCAGGGGCAAAGCTGATTTGCAGGTTCTTTTTGTGGAGCCTATTGAAGGTAAAAGCTATATCAGGGCGCTGTATAAAAATGAAGAAATTGAATGCCTTATTCCATTCCTCGACCGTGCGTCAGTAGAAAATGGAATTATCTGCTGGGCAACACTGCTGGCCCTTGGCTACACACCTGAAGAGGCTGATGTGCGCCTGGAGAAGATCACGGCGGTAAATATGCGCCTGTCGCTCAAAAATGGTATCAACCAATGTTCAGTAATAGATGATTCTTACAGCGCCGATATTTCTTCGCTTGCTATAGCGCTCGATTTCTTAAAATTGCAGAATCAGCATCTCATCCGCACTGTGATTTTATCAGACCTGTATGAAACCGGACAGGACGATTATGATCTGTATTCAGAAATAGCCTCTCTGCTGAAACAAAAGCAGATCAACAGGCTTATTGGAATCGGACCCCATATATCTTCTTTTGCCTCTTTATTTGATATGGAGGCTTCGTTTTATCAAAGTACAACAGATTTTATACTTGATCTGCCAGCGGTACATTTTGCCAATGAGACTATTCTGATCAAAGGAGCCCGGAGATTTGAATTTGAAAGGATCAGCAAGTTGCTTACACAAAAAATACATGACACCATCTTAGAAATAGATTTAAATGCGCTGGCCAGCAACCTTAAGTTTTACAAATCGAAGCTTAAACCAGGTGTGAAGGTAATGGCGATGGTCAAAGCTTTTTCCTATGGCAGTGGCAGCTTCGAGATTGCCAATTTATTGCAGTACCATAAAGTAGATTACCTGGCTGTAGCTTTTGCGGATGAAGGAATAGCATTGAGGAAAGCCGGCATTGTGCTTCCCATTATGGTAATGAGCCCTGAACCTTCCGCATTTGAAGCCATTTTGCAATACAAACTGGAGCCCGAGCTGTATAGCCTTGATATCTTAAAGGAGTTTATGGGCTTCCTGCCGGCAAGGATAAATAATTATCCAGTACATATTAAGGTTGATACAGGGATGCACAGGCTGGGTTTCGAAGAACCAGACCTGCCAGGATTATTGCCATTGCTCAATTCTTCTGCCCTAAAAGTGATGTCTGCTTTCTCGCACCTTGCAGCTAGCGAGGATGAGGTGCATGACGACTTTACCAATTACCAGATAAACCAATTCCTGTCGTTTTCAGGAAAACTCCGTGAAGCATTAGGATACGACTTCATACGTCATATTTCCAATACCTCTGCCATCACAAGACATCCGCGTGCACAGTTTGAGATGGTGCGGATTGGTATTGGCCTCTACGGCTTTGATTCAGGCATAAAAGCGAACCGCGGATTAAGTACAGTAGCAGTGTTAAAAACTACTGTATCCCAAATCAAGCACATCAGTCCGGAAGACACCGTGGGCTATGGCCGCCGTGGAGTACTACCCAATGGCGGTACTATTGCTACCGTTAAAATAGGGTATGCAGACGGTTACCGCCGTGCTTTTGGGCTTGGGGTAGGTAAGATGCTTGTCGCAGGAAAGCTCGTGCCTACAGTGGGCTCTATAGCGATGGATATGTGCATGCTGGACGTTACAGGGCTGGATGTGAAATCTGGCGATGAAGTAATCGTGTTTGACAGTCATCTTACTATTGCCGACCTGGCGGGGCAAATTGGTACAATACCTTATGAAATTTTAACTAATATTTCTCAAAGAGTTAAACGTGTGTATTTTTATGACTAATTTTAGGCGATGAATAAAATTGGCAGGGTAGTATTGAATTATCTGATCAAGGGGTTATTGATTGTATTGCCTATTGCATTGAGTATTTACATTGTGATTGTGGCGGTAACAACGGTTGACAGCTAGCTAAACGTGAACAATATACTTGGTGTAGACCCCAGAACAGGGGCGAGCAGGAATATTCCGGGTTTAGGTTTGGCGCTCGTTGTGGCGCTGATTTTGGGTGCTGGTATATTTGTCACCAATTTCGTAACCGAGCCAATGTTCAACTGGTTCAGCAGGTGGATGAACAGGCTGCCGGGCTTAAATTTTATTTATTCATCTATAAAAGACCTTACCGAGGCATTTGTTGGGGACGAGAAAAAGTTCAATCATCCCGTAATTGTAGAGGTAGAAGGCGATTTAAAAAAGATAGGTTTTCTTACACAGCAGGATCTCGCATCCATAGGATTACCTGGCGAGGCCATAGTTTATTTTCCTTTTTCCTATTCCTTTGCAGGTCAGGTTTGTGTGGTAAAAAGGGAGAAGATACAAGACCTCAATATGAGTGCTGCCGATGCGATGAAATTAGTTGTTTCGGGCGGAGTAAGCCATATTACCCCACCCTTGTGATTTATCATTAGGCTATCAGATCTATTGTTGCTGGTATAAATGCCGCCTAGAAGTTTGGCTTAAGCACATACTTTTCATAGAACCTAAAAATATGCTCTGCGGCTTCTTCAGCTGTATCTGCAAGCCTGAAAAGATTCATGTCTTCTGCATGGATATTATGTTCTTTTTCCAGCATTGTAGTTTTAATCCATTCCACCAATCCACCCCAGTAATCCTTGCCAACCAGCACAATCGGGAAGCGCGCAATCTTACCTGTCTGAATAAGGGTAATAGCCTCAAACAGCTCATCCATAGTGCCCATTCCACCGGGGAGTACCACAAAACCCTGTGAATATTTCATGAACATCACCTTTCGGACAAAGAAATAATCAAATTCAAGTAACTTATTATGGTCTATATATTTATTATGAAACTGTTCAAAAGGAAGGTCTATATTTAAACCTACAGATTTACCGCCATTAGTATACGCCCCTTTGTTTCCTGCTTCCATAATGCCCGGACCGCCGCCAGTAATCACACCATAACCACGGTCAGTCAGCAACTTGCCGCATTCTACTGCTATCTTGTAATATTTGCTAGTCTCAGCTGTCCTTGCCGATCCGAATATAGATACACAAGGGCCTATTTTGGCAAGCTTCTCAAACCCATCTACAAACTCAGCCATGATCTTAAAAATAGACCAGGAGTCTGTAACTTTAATCTCCTGCCAGTTTTTATTTTCAAAAGCTCTTCTTATTTTCTCATCACCAGTCATTCTTTTCTAATTTATATTTAAAACTTTGTTTGGGCTACAGATGTCCTGCCAGTTACCCATAATAAAATAAAGGTGATCAGCCCATTTAAAACGATCAATTCGAAACTCATTACATATCCGAACCATTTTAAGCTGTTGCTATTGATTACAAAACACAGCAAAGGCGAGAGGATACAGACGTAAGGTACTAATTTATCCTGAACAGCTCTTTTAGTCAGCATTCCAAATCCAAACAGCCCTACCAGAGGGCCATAGGTATATCCTGCTGCGGTAAAGATCGAATTGACAACCGAATCATTATTGATCACTTTAAAAACCAGGATCACCGCCACCATTAGCACTGAAAAACCAATGTGTACCATATGCCTTTGCCTAACCAGCTCTGGCGCATTCTGGTTTACTTTTTTATCAAAATGTAAAAAGTCTACACAGAAAGATGTTGTTAATGCTGTCAATGCCGAATCCGTAGTCGCGAATGTCGCAGCCGTTAGTCCCAGCATAAAAATAATTCCCGGAATAATATTCAGGTGATTCAATGCTATTTCAGGATAAAGATGGTCGGGTGTTTTTAACGCTGTAACGTCAATATTGTTTTTTGCTGCATAAATATACAGTAATGCGCCAACACTGAGGAAGAAGATATTCATGATGACGAACACTCCGGTAAAGGTGAACATGTTCTTTTGTGCTTCGCCAATAGTCTTCATGCTCAGATTTTTCTGCATTAGATCCTGATCCAGCCCTGTCATAGCAATAGTCACGAAAATCCCACCCAGAAACTGCTTCAGGAAATGCGACTTGCTGCCCATAAAATCTTCCCAGAAAAAGATTTTAGAATAGCTGCTGTTCTTTACCGCTTCGAAGGTACCTGCAATATCCAGGTGGAGTGATTTAGAGATAAAGATAATCGAGAGGACTACCGACAGCAGCAGAAATACCGTCTGCATCGTATCAGTGATGATGATAGTTTTCAGTCCCCCTTTATGTGTATATAACCAGATCAGCACCAGGCAGATCACTATAGTGAGCCAGAAAGGGACGTTCCATGCATCAAATATAAATTTTTGCAGCACTATAGCCACCAGGTAAAGTCTGAATGCGGAGCCAATAGTTCTTGAGATCAGGAAAATTACTGCGCCCGATTTATAGCTGCGCGGGCCTAATCGTTTTTCCAGGTAGGTATAGATGGAAATCAGGTTCATCCTGTAATATAAAGGCAGCAGTACTGTAGCGATAATGATGAAGCCTACCGCATTGCCCAGGATAAACTGGAAATAGCCGAATTCGCTTTTGCCTACTGCACCCGGTACAGAGATAAATGTTACTCCCGACAGTGCCGTTCCAATCATCCCAAAAGCTACTAAATACCACTTCGAGTTCCTGTTCGCAATGAAAAAAGAGGCATTGTCTGAAGAGTTGCGGGAGGTAAAATAAGCTACACCAACTAAGAGTGCAAAATATCCTAAAAGGAAGGATAAAAGGATGGCTGGGGTCATATTTAGGTATTGATTAGGAGCTAAATGTAAGAAAATCAAATTTTAAAAATCAAATAACAGAAGATAAATATAAATTTGTAAGATGAACTTTTCATCCAAGCTTCTTGAAGATGCTGTAAACGAATTCTCTAAATTACCTGGGGTAGGACAAAAGACTGCATTGCGGCTGGTCCTTCATTTACTGAATAAGGAACAGGAAGAAGTAGATGTTTTTGGCCATTCCATCATCCGCTTAAGGCGGGATATCAAGCATTGTACGATATGCCATAACATTTCCGATCATCCTGTGTGCGAGATCTGCACCTCACAAAAGCGGGAAAAGGAAGTAATCTGTGTAGTAGAAGATACACGCGATGTGATGGCTGTAGAGAATACATCTCAGTATTTCGGGGTTTATCACGTACTGGGCGGATTAATTTCTCCTATGGATGGCGTGGGCCCCTCAGATCTGTTTATCGATTCGCTGGTGCAGCGCGTAGCTACAACGCCAGTAAAGGAAGTGATCCTTGCGCTCAGCGCAACCATGGAGGGAGACACTACCTTATTCTACCTTTACAAGAGACTGAAGGATTTTCAGATCCCTATAACAACTATTGCCAGGGGGATTGCCTTTGGTGGTGAACTGGAATATGCAGATGAAATTACACTGGGCAGGTCTATCGTGACCAGGGTACCTTATGTAAATTCAATTATCAAATAATTAATATGGAATTTAAGAATAAAGTAGTAGTCATTACCGGCGCTTCCTCCGGTATAGGTAAAGCATGTGCAGAAGAATTTGCTAAGCGCGGCGCCAACCTTGTCCTCGGTGCCCGTCAGTTTGTGGCACTGTGCGAAATTACTGCTGAGCTGGAGAAACGATACGGTATTAAAGCCCTTGCTGTGCAGACTGATGTAAGTAAAGAAAGTGATTGCGAAATGCTGATTAAACAGGCGGTGGTTACATTTGGTCAGGTTGACATATTAATTAATAATGCAGGCATTTCCATGCGTGCGTTATTTATGGAACTCGACCTGTCGGTATTGAAGAACCTGATGGATGTGAACTTTTGGGGGACCGTTTACTGTACTAAATATGCCCTGCCGGAAATTATTAAAACCAAAGGGAGTGTTGTTGGCGTATCTTCTATTGCAGGCTACAGAGGCTTGCCTGGCAGAACCGGATATTCGGCGTCTAAATTTGCCATGAATGGCTTTATGGAGGCATTAAGAACTGAGCTGCTGAAAACTGGTGTTCATGTGATGGTTGCCTGTCCTGGTTTTACTACTTCTAATATCCGTGTAGCTGCTTTATCAAAAGATGGTTTGTCGCATGGTGAAACAAGTATGGAAGAAGGTAAAATGATGTCTGCCGAAGAAGTAGCTGTAACGATTACTGATGGTATTGCCGCCCGGAAGCGCACGCTGGTCATGACAGGACAGGGGAAATTAACAGTATGGATAAATAAGCTTTTACCTGCATTGGCGGATAAACTGGTGTTCAATCATTTCACAAAAGAGAAGAATGCCATGATAAAATAAAAAATGATCAAAAAATATTTGCTGCTTTGGGAAAACAATTCCATATTTGTGAACATGATACTAACAAACGGACTTAATAATTGGTGGTGGCACAACGCAGCAGCGTAGTGTAACCCAATTGTGTACGTTTTATTTTATATAAAAAATATTTGTGGGTTGCTTTAGAGCAACCTTTTTTTGTTTATACCCATGAAGAAAATCCTTAATCACTTATTTGAAAATAAATCCTTTAGCAGGGAAGAAGCCCAGCGCATTTTAACTGCTATTACTGCCGGAGAGTTCAATAACTCGCAAATTGCCGCTTTTATTACGGCTTATGGTATGCGGAATATTACTGTTGCCGAACTGCAGGGATTCCGCGATGCCATGTTAGATCTTTGTGTGAAGGTTGACCTGTCGGGCTATGAGCTGGTGGACCTGTGCGGTACAGGTGGTGATGGCAAAGATACGTTCAATATCTCAACCCTTGCTTCTTTTGTAGTTGCCGGTGCAGGCTATAAAGTTGCAAAGCATGGTAATTATGGTGTTTCCTCAGGATGTGGTTCTTCCAATGTGATGGAGTACCTGGGTTACAGTTTTACGGCAGACCAGGATGCGTTGAGGCGCAGTCTTGATAAAGCAGGTATTTGTTTCTTACATGCCCCTTTGTTTAATCCTGCAATGAAAATTGTAGCTCCTATACGTAAGGACCTTGGCGTTAAAACATTTTTCAATATGCTGGGGCCAATGGTCAACCCGGCACAGCCGAAAAACCAGATAGTAGGGGTATTTAGCCTGGAACTCGCCCGTTTATATGCTTACTTATATCAGGAAACAGATAAGAACTATACTATTCTGCATGCCGTAGATGGCTTTGATGAGGTTTCGCTGACCTGTGATGTGAAAACATTCAGCAAAAAAGGAGAAGCGCTGATTAAAGTGAGCGATCTCGGCTTCGAGCAGATTGATGTACATGAAATTGCCGGTGGCGATACAGTTGAGTCTTCAGCAAAGATCTTTATGAATGTTTTGCAGGGGCTGGGTACATCTCCGCAGAATAATGTGGTACTGTGCAATGCTGCCCTGGCTATTCAAACTATTTCTCCTGATCAATCTTTTGGCGATTGTTACTATGAAGCAGAGACATCATTAATAGGAGGCAGTGCACTGAAGTCCTTTCAGAATTTAGTAGGCTAATGCAGAAAAAATAAGATGATAGTAAATTATTTAGCTGTCAAATATCATAAAATCAGCTGTTTAAAATTAGAAATTAATTATTAAAACTTTAAAATAACCTTTACAAATTTAAAATAATTGATCACATGAAAGCCAAACTGAAAATATGCGGAATGAAGGTGCCTGACAATATCAGCGGCACTATAGCTTTGCAACCGGATTACATGGGCTTTATTTTTTATCCAGGCTCAAAGAGATTTATCGCTTACCTGGATCCTGAAGTATTGCGCAACATCCCGCAAAATATAAAAACAACTGGTGTTTTTGTTAATCAGGACCTGGAAGATGTGAAAAAGGTGATAGAAGCCTATCAGCTGAAAGCCGTACAGCTCCACGGTAATGAAAGCCCTGATTATTGTAAGAGCCTGCTGGGCGAGGTAGAGGTGATCAAAGCCTTCGGTATTGACGAAGAATTTGATTTCAATACTTTGACTCCCTATGCAGATACTGTAAACTATTTCCTTTTTGATACCCAGACACGGCACTATGGTGGTTCCGGCAAGAGCTTCAGTTGGCAACTCCTTCAGAATTACACTTTAACAAAGCCCTATTTTTTAAGCGGGGGCATCGGGTTGGATAGTGTGCCGGAGCTACAGCTCTTCACCGACGAACGCTTATATGCAATAGATGTAAACAGCCGGTTTGAAACAGCACCGGGACTAAAAAATATTGAAGAACTCAGCAGCTTTAAAACTCTGCTGGCCTGTTGATTTTGATTTTCAGCAGTATTTAAAAATACCATATTATGAATTATTTTGTAAATGAAAAAGGTTATTATGGCGATTTTGGCGGAGCATATATCCCGGAAATGCTTTATCCCAACGTCGAAGAGCTGCAGCAAAACTATCTTCAGATTATCAATGATGCAGATTTTCAGAAAGAATTTCATGCCTTACTGAAAGACTATGTTGGACGCCCTTCGCCGCTTTACTTAGCTAAACGACTGTCAGCAAAGTATAATGCTAATATATTCCTTAAAAGAGAAGACCTTAACCATACTGGGGCACATAAGATCAACAATACTATCGGACAAATTCTGCTGGCAGAAAAGCTGGGCAAGAAGCGGATTATTGCAGAAACCGGTGCCGGACAGCATGGCGTAGCAACGGCCACGGTATGTGCTTTGCGGGGACTTGAATGTGTAATTTATATGGGCGAGGTCGATATTCAGCGTCAGGCACCGAATGTAGCCAGGATGAAAATGCTGGGTGCAAAGGTAATATCTGCTGTATCGGGCAGTAAAACATTGAAGGATGCTACAAATGAGGCTATGCGCGACTGGATAAACAATCCCGTAGACACACATTATATTATTGGATCTGTAGTTGGTCCACACCCTTATCCGGATATGGTATCTATCTTTCAGTCCGTCATTTCTGAAGAGACGAAAAAACAGTTACTGGAACAAACAGGCAGTGGGGAGCCGGATTATGTATTAGCCTGTGTAGGTGGTGGCAGTAATGCAATGGGCATGTTTTATCATTTTATAAATGATGAAAATGTGAAACTGATTGCCGTAGAAGCCGCAGGAAAAGGTGTAAGTAGTGGCTTTAGTGCGGCAACTACCTTTCTGGGAAAAGAGGGGGTATTACATGGCAGCAGGAGTATCCTGATGCAGACGGCTGACGGGCAGGTGGTAGAGCCACATTCGGTATCCGCCGGACTGGATTATCCGGGTATAGGCCCTCAGCATGCACATTTGTTTAAAACTACCCGTGCAGAGTATGTATCAATTACTGACGATGAGTCTTTGCATGCAGGTTTGCTTTGCACGCAGCTGGAAGGCATTATCCCAGCCATTGAAAGCGCGCATGCACTTGCCTATCTGGAAAAAATGACTTTTACAGGCAACGAGAATGTGGTTGTCTGTCTTTCCGGCAGGGGAGATAAGGATATGGATACCTATATGAAGTATTTTGGGTTTTAGCAGTATTATGATCAGCTAAACACCCTTCACTATCCTATTTTAATATTCCCAGTTTTATTATACCAATCATTTTTATTAAGTAAATCAAATGAACCGGATTAATCAATTATTTAAAGATAAAAAAACTAATATACTCTCCATTTATTATACAGCTGGTTTTCCCGGACTTGGAGACACCATCGCTATCGCTGAAGCGCTGGAAAAAGCCGGGGCCGATATGCTGGAAATCGGTGTCCCTTATTCAGACCCTGTAGCCGACGGACCTGTTATCCAGGCGAGCAGTAAACAGTCGCTCGATAGCGGTATGGACCTTAACCTGCTTTTTGAGCAGCTGAAAGACCTGCGCAAAAAAGTCACTATCCCTGTTTTACTGATGGGTTATGTAAATCCTGTTTTACAATACGGGGTAGAAAGATTCTGTAAGGCATGTGCTGCGGTTGGAGTAGATGGATGTATAGTGCCCGACCTGCCTATGGTAGAGTATGAGGAGTTGTATAAGGATACTTTCCTGGAAAACGGATTGAGCAATATATTTTTAGTGACTCCACAGACTTCAGTAGAACGGATACATAAAATAGACGGACTGAGTAATGGGTTTATCTACCTGCTATCCTCATCGGCCACTACAGGGCAGAATCTGCAGGTTTCAGATCAGACAGAGACTTACTTTAGCAGGATTGCGGCAATGGAGCTGAATAATCCTACAATGATTGGCTTCGGAATCAGCAGTAAAGAAACGTTCGATAAAGCCTGTAAATATGCTAATGGCGGTATTATTGGTACTGCCTTTGTGAAGTCAGTTGCTACCGGAAATCTTCAGGAAAATATCACAGCATTTATGAAAACTTTCAAGCCATAATCTCCAGGGTACAACCTAATGAGCCTGGCGAGTGCAAGGTCCGGTATATAACCAAAGAAATCACGAAAGCACAAGGAAATAATTTCCCGGCTTTTGTGATTTTCCATTATGCCTTCAGGCTCTACAGGTAATTCTCCAGGATACCTTTTCCTTCGCGGATAATTTCAAAGTCGCCCGAAGTACAATCTACCACTGTCGAAGCCTCATTACCTCCATAGCCGCCATCAATAACCAAGTCTACCAGGTCTTCATATTTTTCATGGATCAATTCCGGATCGGTAGAATACTCGATTAACTCATCTTCATCCTTTATGGATGTCGACAGGATCGGATTTCCTAAAGCGGTTACAATGGCCCTTGCGATATTATTATCGGGCACCCTGATACCTACAGTTTTTTTATTGGAGCTCAATAACTTAGGCACATGGCCACTGGCATTAAAGATAAAAGTAAAAGGGCCGGGCAATGCTTTTTTCAGCAGCCGGAAAACGGTAGTATCTATTGGCTTTACATAATCTGCGATATGGCTCAAATCTGAACATATAAAAGAGAAGTTTGCTTTCTCAGATTTAATACCTCTGATTTTGCAGATCTTCTCAATTGCTTTCTGATTGGTGATATCGCAGCCCAATCCATAGACCGTATCGGTAGGATAAATGATTAGTCCGCCTTTTCTCAAGACCTCCACAGCTTGGTCAATGGCTTTCTCATTTGGGTTTTCGGGATATATTTTAATAAGCATATGGTAAATTTACTAAAAAAATAATTGCCCGATTTACAAATTGTCGTACTATTGGTATGTATTTTGTAAATTGATGGTATGAGAAAAGCATTTATTGCGGTTGCCGCATTCCTGGTTACGGCAACATTGATGATTAGTATGGCATGGCCGCCTTTTTACTGGTCTTTTATATTTACGGGACCAATAGTTTTGTTGGGCATATACGACCTCTATCAGCCTAAACATAGTATTGTAAGAAACTATCCTGTTATTGGCCGCCTGCGTTATTTTGCAGAAGACCTGCGCCCAAAGGTATACCAGTATTTTGTAGAAAGCGATACCAATGGTAAGCCTTTTAGCAGGCTAAACAGATCGCTAATCTATCAGCGTGCTAAAAAAGAAAATGATACCATTCCGTTCGGAACACAGCTTGATGTTTACGAAAGTGGATATGAGTGGCTGAGTCATAGTATTGCTGCCATCAGTCACCACGATCTGGAGCCCGACCAGCGGGTTTTAGTCGGCGGTCCTGATTGTGCGCAGCCCTATTCTGCAAGTATCTTTAATATATCGGCCATGAGCTTTGGTTCATTGAGCCAGAATGCTATTCTCGCTTTAAACGGGGGTGCTTTTATGGGCAACTTTGCACATAACACCGGCGAAGGCGGGATCAGCGATTATCATTCGCAACCTAAGGGCGACCTGATCTGGCAGATAGGGACCGGATATTTTGGCTGTCGTCATCATGACGGTACCTTCAACTACGAAGCTTTTAGCGAAAGGGCAAAACAAGACCAGGTGAAGATGATTGAGATCAAACTATCTCAGGGTGCTAAGCCTGGGCATGGGGGCATTCTGCCTGCCAAAAAAGTAACGCCTGAGATATCGCGTATCAGGTTGGTAAAAGAAGGGTACGATGTAATTTCACCTCCTGCCCATTCTGCATTTTCAACCCCATTGGAGCTGATCGCTTTCGTCAAAAAGCTCAGAGGGCTTTCTGGTGGCAAGCCCGTTGGATTTAAGTTATGTATAGGACGTAAAAGTGAGTTTTTTGCCATCTGCAAAGCAATGGTGGAGACAGAAACCTATCCGGATTTTATTACCGTTGATGGGGGTGAAGGGGGTACGGGAGCATCGCCGCAGGAGTTTTCGAATGCTGTAGGCATGCCTTTGCGGGAAAGTCTGGCTTTTGTATATGACGTGCTTGTAGGTTTCGATCTGAAGAAGCACATTAAGATTATTGCTTCGGGTAAAATTTCTTCAGGCTTCGACCTGATTAAAAACATAGCTTTGGGGGCCGACATGTGTAACTCTGCAAGAGGGATGATGTTCGCTTTGGGCTGTATACAGGCCCTGGAATGTAATAGCAATACCTGTCCGACAGGAGTGGCTACACAGGATCCGAGTTTAATGAAAGGACTGGTAGTCGATGATAAGAAAGTGCGGGTGTTTAACTTCCAGCGTTTAACTGTAGCCAGTGCCGTAGAACTGCTTGGTGCCGCAGGCCTGAGGCATACGCATCAACTTACCAGAGCATATATCAACAGGAGGATTTCTACCAGTATGATACAATCTTACAGGGAAACCTTTCCTTATATTCCTGAAGGTAGTTTATTGCAGACCCCATATCCTTTAAGATTTGAGCTGGGCATGGCTTTAAGTACTGCCAGCAGTTTTGTGCCTACAGATTATAAAGTAACAGCCATAGATTATGCACATGCCAATTCATTCTCCGATACACTGGTGCCGCGTACATAGCCGGGGATTGATAACAAAAAAGAGGCAGATGGCAATAAAAAGTGGTTGATAGCAATACGAAGAAATTAATAGTATAAAAAGAGATTAGCAGCATAAAAAATCCCCATTGTAACTGGTACAGCGGGGATTTTTTTATGATAAAATATATATCTAAAACTCTGCGTTTTTAGGGAAACGTGGAAAGGCAATTACATCCCTGATATTCGTCATACCAGTAACAAACAGGATTAAGCGTTCGAAACCAAGTCCGAACCCTGCATGTGGAGCGCTACCAAATTTACGTGTATCTAAATACCACCACAGTTCTTCCTGTGGGATGTTCATTTCTTCCATCCGTTGTGTCAGTTTGTCCAGACGTTCTTCACGCTGAGAACCACCGATCATTTCGCCAATACCTGGAAACAGGATATCCATCGCTGCCACGGTTTTTCTACCCTGCGCATCAGGCTCGTTCTGGCGCATGTAGAACGATTTAATATCAGCAGGGTAATCGGTAAGGATTACCGGTTTCTTGAAGTGTTTTTCTACCAGGTAACGCTCATGTTCAGATTGCAGATCGGCGCCCCATTCATCAATAAGGTATTTAAACTGTTTCTTCTGATTCGGTTTCGAAGAACGCAGAATAGCAATAGCCTCAGTATAGGTAAGCCTTTCAAAATCGTTATCCAGACAGAAGTTCAGTTTATCTATCAGCGAAAGCTCAGAACGTTCATTCTGTGGTTTTGTTTTTTCTTCTTCCAGCAATCGCGCGTTAAGGAAGTCAATTTCCTCCTTACAGTGTTCCAAAGCGTACGTGATGACATACTTCATCATGTCCTCCGCAAGCTGCATATTGTTTTCCAGGTCTGCAAAAGCAACCTCTGGCTCAATCATCCAGAACTCGGCAAGGTGGCGGGTAGTATTCGAATTCTCTGCTCTGAATGTTGGCCCGAAGGTATAGATCTGTCCGAAAGCCATGGCCGCTAATTCACCTTCCAGCTGACCAGATACGGTAAGATTAGTGGCACGTGCAAAGAAGTCCTCCGAGAAGTCTACCTTACCTTCTGCTGTTCTTGGCGTATGGTCAAAATCAAGTGTTGTTACCTTAAACATTTCACCAGCGCCTTCTGCATCCGATGCAGTAATAACCGGTGTGTGCATATAAACGAAACCTTGTTCATTGTAAAACTGGTGGATAGCAAATGCCAGGGCATGTCTTACTTTAAAAACGGCATTAAAAGTATTGGTGCGGAAGCGAAGGTGGGCAATTTCCCTTAAAAACTCCAGGCTGTGTTTTTTAGGCTGCAGCGGAAACTTTTCGGGATCGCTGTCACCAAGAATTTCTATTGTAGAAGCATTGACGTCAACGCGCTGTCCTTTGCCCAGAGATGCTACAAGCATACCTGTCACTGC
>JAATFQ010000105.1 GCA_015655115.1 Sphingobacteriales bacterium | reverse complement strand
TGGGTGCTGGTATTCTGGCGCTTTATTCAGGGGCTTGGTGGCGGGGGACTTTTATCGACTTCTCAAAGTATCATAAGTGATTCTTTTGCTCCGGCGGAAGCAGCGACAGGTGTTGCTATTTTCGGAATGGGGGTATTGTTGGGACCTGCTATCGGACCTGTTTTAGGCGGATATATCACGGATAGTATGTCATGGCACTGGATTTTTTTTATCAACGTTCCGATAGGCATTGCCGCAGCTTTTCTTGCATGGAAATACGTTCCGAACCTGCAGGGGGCTGTGAAGCCGAAGAAAATGGATTGGATGGGTATTATTTTTATGATCATTGGCCTTTGTTCACTCCAGTATTTTTTGGAAGAGGGGAGTAGTAAAGACTGGTTTGAAAGTACCGAGATTACCATTTTTTTTATTCTTTCCGTAGCCGGACTAACTGCATTTGTATGGCGTGAGCTAACTGTTGAAGAACCTGCGGTTAACCTTAAGCTATATAGAAGCCTGCATCTGGCACTTGGCAACCTGATGAACTTGATTCTGGGAATGATGCTGATAGGGGTGTTTTTTATTTTTCCGCTGTTTGCACAAGACATCCTGGGGTGGACCGCTACTATGCAAGGGGAATTCCTGGTGTCAAGTTCTATCGCTTCTATATTTGCTATGTTATTGGTAAGCAAAGTGATACTGAAGAAAGTGAGCTACCACGTGGCCAGTATTTCCGGAATATTATTATTTGTATTATTCCTGGTTCTTCTATCATCATCGTCCGCCGACTCCAATGAACATACGCTCTTCTGGCCATTTATTATCAGTTCATTTGGAAAGGCGCTGGTCATGGTGCCAATTATGACAATGGCGCTGGCAGGATTAAAAGGGGTTGAGCTGGCACAGGCCACAGGGCTATCGAACATTATGCGGCAGCTGGGGTCAGCAATCGGCGTAGCTTTCATTAATATTTATCTCGATCATGATAAGGCATTTGTAAGAGGGAGCATGGTTGGATATATCAATGACTACAGTGAAATCGCATCTGAGCGGATATCGGCAGTTTCACAGACTTTCACCGCCGCAGGTTATTCAAACGAAGAAGCGATGCAGGCAGCTTATAAATCCCTGGATCAGGTGCTGACCAAACAGGAACTCCTGGTAACCTATAACCATATATATATCATTGCTGCCCTTTTCCTGCTAGTCTCCATTCCTATACTTTTAATGATCAGAAGCCCTAAGCAGGAGGCTGATCCCCAACAAAATGATGTTGTGCATTGAATAATACAACAGCTTTAACTGTCTTTCACCACCAATAAAAAACACAATGAAATATTTACTATACATCTTTTTGATATTAACACTCAGAAATACTGCTTTTGCACAAACTGAAGCTTTCAGCCTTTCATTGAAACAAGCGGTTGAATTGGGCCTGAAAAATAGAAATGATATCAAATCGGGCAAATATGATGTCTTAATTTCTGAGAATGCCGTTAAACAAAGTAAGAATGGATGGATTCCAGAAATAGAAGGATCTGCCGATATCCGTTATAATACGGAGCTAAGCAAGACTATTGTACCAGCTGGAGTGTTGGGCAATTCGGAACCTATGGCATTCTCACTCGAGACCAAAACAAATTCTGTCTATGCACTTAATCTCACACAGCCTCTTTATAAAGCTGATCTGATCAATGATACGCGCATTGCAAAAAATAATCTTGCCATAGAAAAAGAACGGAGAATACAGGCGGAAACAGCTATTATACTCAGTATCACACAATCCTATTTAAATGTTCTTCTCAAAGAATTGCAATACAAACTTGCAAAGGAGAATGAGTCACGGTATGATGCGTATCTGCATATAGCGACAGGTAAATATAAACTTCGCGCACTGGTCGAAAATGATTACCTGAAAACACAGCTAGACTATCAGAATGCAGTAGTGACTGCAAAAAATCAGGAGCAAGACTACAATCTTGCCATCAATGCACTTAAATACCATATTAATATTCAGGATAATGCGGCTTTGGTGCTTACCGATAGTCTAAAATCAGTTCTTTTATCATTGCCTTTCCAGCAGCAGGGAAATACAGCTGCCAACAGGTCGGAGGTAAGGCAGCTGCTGCTTGCACAGGAAAATAACAGGTTACAACTGAAGAAAGTTCGTCAGAGTGTTCTGCCCGCGGTTTCTCTTTTTGGAAGTTATGCCAGCCAGTTTCAATACAAAAGTTTTGATTATTCACAGAATGACTGGTGGACACAATATAGTTACGTGGGTATAAAATTATCATTGCCAATTACATCGCACATTAAAAACAGCAGCACGATCACTGGCCGAAATTAATAATACCTATGCTAACCTGGAAGAGGCTAAAGCAAATCTGGAGTTATCCAAAACTATTATCAGCAGTAACAAAAAACAATTTGAACTGGGTGTATTTCAGTATACTGCGATTCTGGAAAGCGAAAAGTCTATAACGACTGCTGAAGAGAAATACATACAATTAATGTATGACTATCTTCTGGCAAGATACAATTTGATGAAGGCAACGGGCAATGTGCATTTATTAAAATAATGGCATCACACACACTCACGGGGGATATTGGATGATTTATCTTCATACCTTTTTCAACTTGTTGTCTTTGTTTTGCGTTGTAAATATGAGTACATTCGCATACCAAATGGTCGGTAATATGACAGATTCGAGAGAACATATTTTACAAACTGCTTATCTGCTCTTCATTAAGAAGAGTTATAAAGCGGTAACATTCAAAGAACTGATGGAGAAGACAGGTTTTTCCAAAGGTGCTTTTTATCATTATTTTAAGAGTAAGGAACATATTTTTGAGGAGATTATCAATAACTATTTCCTGTCTTTTGACTCTTTCGACTTTAATCAGTTAAATCATAACAGCTTTCGGAAGTTCCTTAATGAATATTTCAAAATCCTTAAAGAAAACCGCGCACACTTATCCATTGTGGATCCTGACACGGGCAAGGAAACCAAACATTACCAGCTGATTTTTGAAGCTTTGCAGATTATGCCTAATCTTAGAAGTAAGCTATTGAAACATGAAGCTAAAGAACTTGCAGCATGGAAGACGATTATCAAAAAAGCCAGGGACACTAATGAAATAAGTAGTAAGCTGTCTGATACGCAACTGGCCCGTCTGTTTATCAATTCCAGTGACGGAACGGCGATTCATTTGATTATGACCGATAAAACTGATGATATGGAAAAGGATATCAAGGCTGTTTGGGATAGTCTGTATACCTTGATAAAGGTGTAAATAGTTCTTAGTAAAAAGTGTAAACAGATTAAGATACCTTCCGGTAAACAGAATTCTTTATTACCATACATCAATGTACATCAGGCCGTGGATGATTAATTTTGGAGAATAAAATAAAGAAATTATGGAATTAGGTATAGGTATGTTTGGTGATTTATCTTTTGACCCTGCAACAGGAAAACCAAGAGAGGCAAAGCTAAAGCTGCATGAAATTCTGGAACAGATTAAACTGGCTGATGAGGTTGGATTAGATGTTTTCGGTCTTGGTGAACACCATAGACCGGATTATGCAGTTTCTACTCCTGAGATTGTCCTCGCCGCCGCCGCAAGCATCACAAAAAATATAAAGCTTACCAGTACCGTTACCGTACTGAGTTCTGCAGAGCCGGTAAAAGTATATCAGGATTTTTCTACCATTGACCTGATTTCCAATGGCCGTGCAGAGATAGCTGTTTGCCGCGGAAGTTTTATTGAGTCGTTCCCATTATTTGGTTATAACCTGAAAGATTATGATCAGTTATTTGAGGAAAAGCTGGATCTCTTGCTCAACATTAATAACAATGAGATCGTAAACTGGGAGGGTAAATTGCGCGCGCCGCTAATCAACCAGACGGTTTTGCCAAGAGCAACAAATAACGGACAATTACCAATCTGGATCGCCGTAGGCGGAACACCGGAATCTGTTTTACGTGCTGCAAAGCTGGGCCTTCCACTGATTGTAGCTATTATAGGCGGCATGCCAAAACAGTTTAAGCCATTAATTGATTTCTATAAAGACGAATATATTCAGCATGGCCATGATGTAGCTAAAATGCAGATTGGCATACACTCACATAGCTTTATCAGTAATGATCCTGGAGTCACAAATGATTATTATGTTAATTATGCGTCGCAAATGGATAGAATAGGAGCATCACGCGGCTGGGCTCCCTACACAAAAATGCAATACAATGGCGGACGGTCGAAAGACGGGGCACTGTTTATCGGTGATGCTGCAGAGGTTACGGATAAGATACTGCAGATGCATGAACTGTTTGGTATTACCCGCTTTATCGGGCATATGGATGTTGGAGATCCTTCACATGCTACAATGATGAAGTCTATCGAGATTTTTGGAAACGAGATCGCACCCGCTGTCAGGAAAGCTACTCCTACTGTACTATTATAATTTTCAGTGCTGTTATAGTTTTAGGGGGAATTTGATCCAGTTGAAATAATAAATCCAGGAGCTAAATGCCTGGTAAAATATTTCTTTACTAATTTGTCCAATTTTGAAATTTTGATTGTCATGAGGGTATAAATATCAATTCTTATAGACAATCATTAATATTATACAAAATGGAAAAGAGAACAAATATCTTCGCGAAAGGACAACAAGCATTAAAACCCCTTTTCGAAATGGGTAGCTATTTAAAAAACTCATCGTTAAGTGCTGAGCTGATTGAGCTGGTAGATTTTAAGGTGTCACAGATCAATCAGTGTGCTTATTGCCTGGATATGCACTATAAAGATGCAAGAGCGAAAGGGGAAACTGAGCAACGTTTGTATGGGCTCAGCGCATGGCGCGAAGCACCCTACTATACTGAAAAAGAGCGTGCGGCTTTTGCCTGGGCAGAAGCGGTTACGGCAGCTCATGTTCCGGATGAGGTTTATAGCCAGGTGAAGGAACATTTTTCTGAAGCTGAACTGATTGATCTGACCATAGCCGTTACTACTATCAACTCATGGAACCGGATCAATTTGGCATTCCCTACTATTGCGGGAACTTATAAAGTAGGAATGTTTGGTTAATGGGTATGTTTTGATAAACAGGAGTTATAATGCCTGATAAAACAGAAGAAGCCCTTGCGAAAGCCTGGGCTTCTTCTGTTTTATCAGTTTTTGGATTTTAAGGTTGGGGACAATCGCCGTTTATGACTAAATAGCCGGCTATGACATATATGTGAATTGAGCGGAGGATACTTATATTTATGTCGTATACTGCTCTGTGGAGGTAAAAAATGCGGTACAAATTGGTCACGTCATGGACTTTATGGCTACCTTTAAGAGGTATTGCCAATACCTTACCAAACGAAAAATTACAATACTGAGGAACAACTTAAGATGAAAAGATACTGTGCATTGCTGATATTATTGTTTTCTGTTTGCCTGTCGTGCAGGGAAAAGGAGAAATCGAAGGATATTGTAAAAAAGGATAGTGTTGCTTCATGTCATAGCAATTTACCCAGCCGGTATGGCATGTCGGTTACAGGCAGTCCCGCTACTGCAACCCTGAGGGGATCTGGTTCAACAAAGGGGATGAAGCTGATTCCTAAAGCCGAATTTTCTATGGGTGCTGTTAAGGAGGGTGGCAGAGCCGATGAGTATCCTGCACACCGGGTTTATGTAGATGATTTCTGGATGGACGAGCATGAGGTGACAAATGCTGAATTTTCAGCTTTTGTAAAGGCTACAGGGTATGTCACTACAGCAGAAAGAAAGCCGGACTGGGAAGAGCTGAAAAAACAATTGCCCGCGGGTACGCCAAAGCCGGCGGAAGAGGTGCTTGTCGCCGCATCACTCACATTTGTGCCTACAGATCATCCGGTAAGGTTAGATAATGCCGCGCAATGGTGGGCATGGACTGCGGGAGCTAACTGGAAACATCCGGCAGGCCCGGCCAGTACCCTGAAAGGAATGGATAATTATCCTGTAACCCAGGTGTCGTGGGACGATGCCAATGCCTATGCAAAATGGGCGGGGAAACGTTTGCCGACTGAAGCGGAATGGGAGTATGCGGCGCGCGGGGGACTTAAGGATGCCATATACTCATGGGGTGATGAGGATGTTGAAAAAGGAAGGCCTAAAGCAAATACCTGGCAGGGGAGCTTTCCCAATAAAGATACCGCATGGGACGGATTTAAAGGCCTTGCACCAGTAGCCTCATTTATACCTAATGGGTATGGTTTGTATGATATGGCAGGAAATGTATGGGAGTGGGTGTCTGACTGGTATGCACCGGATTATTATGCTAAACAAAAAGGTTCTGTAGCTAAAAATCCGGTTGGACCTGAAACCAGTTATGACCCTGATGAACCCTCCATTCCAAAGAAGGTAACCCGTGGCGGTTCTTTTATGTGCAATGCCTCTTATTGTAAAGGCTATCGAGTGACTTCGAGAATGAAGTCGTCGCCCGATACAGGTTTGCAAAATACAGGTTTCAGGTGTGTGAAAAGTAAAGATGCAGACTAAAAGTAAGGATGCAAATCAACACAATTTCCTTTCTGACTACCGTTGTAAATCTTCCGGTTTAAACTTCCACCGGCGATGTGACCACAGCCAGTATTCTGGTCTTTCGCGAATAACCTGTTCCAGGTAATGTACATGGGCGTCTGTGATCTCATGTTCGCTTGTTAATTTAGGTTCATTGAATAGCGGGACAAAGGAGCATTGATAATATCCTCTTTTGATGGTCCTGACATCGCAAAAAACGACCGTACTATTGGTCAGTTTTGCCAGGCGCTCGACGCCAAGAAATACTGCTGTTGGCTGATTCAGAAACTGTGTGAAATATTGTATCTCCGCTTTAGCAGGTGTTTGGTCGCCCACTAATACTGTTACAGTACGCTCATTCCGGTATTCTACCAGTTTGCGCATAGTACTTTTCATGCTGACCAGCGTAGCGCCAAACCTGGAGCGCATCCGTTTCATCAGGTTATTGAAAAATGTATCACTTAAAGGTTTGTAGACAATTACCCGGCGCTCATTAAATAACTGACTAAATCTAAGGGCACCAATTTCCCAGTTTCCGTAGTGCCCTAATACACCGATAACACTTTTGTCTTTTGAAAAAGCCTCTTTTATCACTTCAGGATTAGATACATAGACTCTTTTTTCTACTTCACGCTCTGATATGGTAAATAATTTTATAGTCTCTACCATTAAATCTGTCAGGTAATGAAAATATCTTTTTCTGATGGTATGCCGTTCTTTGTCTGACTTTTCAGGGAAAGCATGGAGTAAATTTTCATCAACTACCTTACGCCGGTAACGGAATATATAATATATCAAAAAATATATACAATCGGAGATGACATATAGCAGCCACAGCGGCAGCAGGGAGATCAGGTAGAGCAAACCTAGTTTTAATATGTCAAAAGCTTTTTTAATCATTGTTCGGTAATTAAAATAGACCTTGCAAAGGTAAAAAAGAGCAGATAATATATAATATGATGGGCTGTCTGAAATGGATATTTTACTTTAAGTACACAAACCTCCTGATTAAGGTGAGTAGTTTCTTTGCCTTGAAATAGCTATTATGAACTGGTATTTCTGTATTTAAGAGTCCCTGTTGCACTAGAGATTATATCATAATTGGATAAAATAGCATTAAGCAGTACCTGATAAAAAGACTAATTTTGAATTTGATCAGACGGGGGCATTCCCTTTCTGCTATTCTGTAAATTTACATTTTTGTTTCTCTAAAGTAAATCAAACTATTCTGTATTTGGAATGATAGTATTGATTTGATGGTCCCCATACCATTATTCATGTGAATGTAGCAAAAGAGTATTGCTATTTTTTATTACTTTATATGTGTAAACTTCTAATTATCAGATATTTCAATTATATGATGAATTTAACTATGTCTTTTTTGGCTTAGATTAGGTTAAAATAATATTATATGATTATTTGTTGTGTTATTAAATTTGAATTAATAAATAACCAACCAAATATTAAATCTTATGAATACAAGTTTACGAGCAATCTGGCTTTTTATGCTGTGCTTAGGGACCCTTTCCTCCCTGGCGCAATCTCCCCAGACCAGGGTTATTACCGGAACGGTTTATGATGAGAAAGGTGTTTCACTTCCGGGAGCAGGGATAGCCGTTAAAGGCACTAAAGTTGCCGCATCGTCCAACTCTGACGGACGATATTCTATTGGTATTCCCCAGCATGCCACCACATTGGTGGTTTCCTATATCGGGATGATCACCAAAGAAGTAGTTGTTGGCACCAGGACTATAGTTAATGTCAATCTTTCACCTGCAGCTAATCAATTGAACGATGTGGTGGTAATTGGTTACGGTTCTGTAAGGAAATCTCAGGTCACTACTTCTATTTCTTCTGTATCTGAAAAAGATATTAAAAGCCTTCCTGTGGCTGGGGTAGACCAGGCTTTGCAAGGTAAGGTCTCCGGGGTGAGCATTTCCAACAATGGAGGCCAGCCTGGTGGTGGTGTTTCTGTAAGGGTAAGGGGGATCACGTCTGTAAATGGCAGTGAGCCTTTATATGTAATTGATGGAGTACCAATTCTGACATCAACGGGAAGTGTAGGTCAGGATCAGCTTGGTGGAAAAGCCGGACAAACCAGCCAGAGTGTGATGGCTACCTTAAATCCAAATGATATTGCTTCTGTTGATATTTTAAAGGATGCTTCGGCGCAGGCCATTTATGGTTCGATGGCAGCAAATGGAGTAGTGCTGATTACGACTAAAAGAGGTAAGAGTGGTGAAGGTAAAATTTCTTACGACACCTATTATGGTGTGCAGGATGTGCCAAAAATGTTATCTATTATGAACCTGAGCCAATATGCGCAGTATTACAATTCTGTTGTTGAAGAGACTGCTGCATATGGCTTAACCCTGCAGCCGATCGGGGAATTTAAAAATCCTTCGTTACTCGGAAAAGGAACAGACTGGCAGGACGCTATTTATCAGACCGGCCATATTGTAAATCATCAGATTGCTTTTTCTGGCGGTCATGATAAGACTACTTACTATTTTTCCGGTAATTACTTTGATCAGACAGGTACCGTAATCGGATCTGGATTTAAAAGATTTGCCAGCCGCATTAACCTCGATCAGCAGGTGAGAAGCTGGCTTAAGGCTGGTGTAAGTGCCAATCTGTCAAGAACAACGCAGAAGATCGCCTTGACGGATGGAACAGAAACGCCAACCAGTATTGTCTTGTACAATAGTCCGGCAACACCAATACGAGGTACAGACGGACAATATGTAACTACCACTTCTCTTGGTGAAAATACTTTTGGCAGTAGTAATGGCAATCCTATAGCTACGGCAGAACTACGTGATGTCAGGTCTGTACAGAGCAAAGCTTTTGGTAATGTGTATGCCGACTTACAATTCATGAAATATTTGTCTTTGAGAAATGAAGTGGGCTATGATTTTCAGCTTTCGCAAAATAGTGCCTTTCAGCCAGAATATACCAATTCGCAGACAAATCAGACTATATTAACGCCAAGTAAGTTAATAGAACAACGGAATAATAGTTATTTCTGGGTTTTAAGGAACTATTTAACATTTAATCCAACATTCAATAAACATGCCATCAACGTAGTCTTGGGCCATGAAGCCCAGCGTTCTCATTATGACAATGTACAGGTAGGTGCAACAGGCATGAGTCTGAACTTACCTTCAACAGGTGCAGGAACAATTAACGTTTCCAGTACTACTAACGGAAAAGGAGACTGGAGCATGGAATCTTATTTCACCAGGGCCAACTATACATATGACGGCCGTTATTCCCTTACAGGATCTTTGCGCAGAGACGCTTCTTCTAGTTTTGGGCCAAATAGCAGAGTGGGATATTTTAGTGCTGCTTCTGCAGGCTGGACGATTACGAATGAGGCCTTTGCGAAAAACATACGATATGTAGATTACTTAAAATTAAGAATGGGTATAGGTTCTGTAGGTAATCAGAATTCTCCGGTTACAAATGCTTATAGTACAAATATCAGGCTGTTTACTGTAGCCCCTTTTGGTCCGGGAGGTGTGCCTGCCAATGTGGGTAACCCTGATCTGAGCTGGGAAGCAGTAGTCACCTATAATGCCGGGCTTGATGCTACATTCTTTAATAAGAAACTGGAATTAAGCGTTGATGTCTACAACAAGAAAACAACAGACATGATCCTGGCTACAACCTTGCCTGTTTTTGCTGGTCTGGATCCTAATCCCCCTACTAATTCTTACAAGGAGATAGAGCCACCTGTAACAAATGCGGGTGAAATGAGCAATAAAGGTATAGATATTAGTTTAACCACTTATAACATTCAGCGTAAGAATTTTGAATGGAAAACGAACGTTATTTTCAGTCATTATAAAAATAAACTGGTAAAGTTAAACGCTCCTGGCGCTATATTAAGAGGACAGGCTCAGGATTTTACAGGAAATAGCTCCGTAGTGAATATTACGCAGGCGGGCGGTGCTGTAGGTATGTTTTATGGTTATGTAACAGACGGACTATTTACAAGTGTAGATCAACTGGATGATTTGGATTATGGTTATGCAGTTGGCCCACAGGGACTGTATCTTGGTGATGTCCGCTATAAGGATTTAAACGGAGATGGCAAGATTGGCAGTGAAGATGTAACCTTTATTGGTGACCCTAATCCTAAATTTACTTACGGTATGACGAATACTTTCAGGTATAAAAATTTCGATTTCTCGTTCTTTTTACAAGGAGTGTATGGCAACAAGATCTTCAATTGGACACGTAAATACACAGAATCTTTAAGCAGTGTCTACTTAAACCAATCCACAGATGTCATGGACAGGTATACACCCAGCAATCCGACAGGTACTGTGCCAAGATATAACCAGTTTACCAATAACAACCTCAGAAATTCTGACAGGTTTATAGAGAGTGGTTCATATCTCCGTATACAGAATATCTCTTTAGGCTATAACCTTCCATCGGCATGGGTAAAGAAGGTGAAGATGGCATCTGCAAGAGTATATGTTACTGCACAAAATGTGTATACGTTTACCAAATATACCGGATATGACCCCGAGATCGGTGCGTTTAATCAAAGTGTGTTAAGTCAGAATGTCGATAACGGGCATTATCCAAATCCACGCACATTTAACATTGGTGCTAATATTGAATTTTAAAATAGCTAGATCATGAAAAGAAATCATATATTTTTATGTCTCCTGGTTTGCACCGTAGCCTTAGCTTCCTGCAAAAAGAGTTTCCTGGAGCATGTTTCTGAAACAAATCCAACGCTGGATAACTATTATAATACCGCGGCACAGGTACAGGGTGCTACTGGATATCTATATAATTCTGTGTGGTACGACTATATGGATAAGGCCTATAATTCTATAGGTGATGCCCTGAGCGGGAATGCCCTTACCGAAACAGGGCCGAATTATGGCAGCGGGGTATATAATCAGCTCACTGTAAGCAGTACTGATCCACTGGTGTTAAGCTCATGGCAATCTTTATATAAAGTAGCGGGCAGTGCCACTGTGCTGATTAAAACATTCGAGCAAAAAAAAGGAGCTGTCTCTGACCCCTCTTTTCTGGATGCCGGTATAGCTGAAGCCAGATTTATACGCGGCGTCGCTTACTTCACTATTGCACGGGTTTTCAAAGATGCACCTATTGTAGAAGACCCTGTTGCGCTGGCAGGTTCCGGGGATTATAATATTCCCCGTTATATTCAAAGTGATGTACTTAGGTTTGCGCTGGAGGATTTCGAATATGCGGAAACCAATCTTCCTGTTGAGCCAGCAGCTCCTGGTCGTGTTTGTAAATATTCTGCGGCGGGAATGATCGCTAAACTGCAATTGTATAAAGGCGAATTTGCACTGGCAAAGGAGGCAGCACAAAGGGTAATCTCGTCAGGCAGGTACAGTTTATATCCAAGCTATATGGAGATGTTTACTAGTTCTAAAGTAAACAATAATGTAGAATCTTTATTTGCCCTTCAATGGCTTGCTGCTGGTGGCTACGGCTATGCAAATGCACAAAATGCCTATAATACCCCTTCTACACTCATGAAGCCAGTAGCAAATACGGGTTATAGCTCTGTTTATCCTACTATAGATGTGAAAAATTCCTATGCTGCCAATGATAAAAGAAGAGGGTGGTCAATGATGGAGCATGGGTTTTTCAAAGCCGACTGGACGAATGCAAATTTTCCGAACGGCTTCAGGTATGACACAACGGGTACCGTTTATGAGGATGCTACGCATTTCAGAAATGGTTCAAGGGCAAATATTCTGAAGTATGTGGTAGGTACAGGCTCCAACGGTGAAGAGTTAAGTGACAATGGTTCTTCCAGTATCTGCACCTATATATTGAGATATGCAGATGTGTTATTGATCTATGCGGAAGCTACTTTAGCCAATGCTGCTTCAACTACAGATGCCCAGGCACTGGATGCCTTTAATCTGGTACATAACAGGGGCGGCAACTTCGATAATGTCAAAGTAACAGAACTGACAAAAGACGCTATTTTTAAAGAAAGACGCGCGGAGTTCGCTTTTGAAGGCGACTACTGGTTTGATATTCAGAGACAAGGCTTCGCCAAAGCGCAGCAGATTATCAATAATCAGGAGAGAGGCTCTTATTCGGGCTCGGGCATCAACAGTGTACACGCAAATTTACATTCCGAAAGCCAGCTGTTCCTGCCTATCCCTCAGTCGGAAACAGTATCAGATCCGATGTTGCTACAACCGGCAGTTGCTTATTATAAATAATTGAGACTTAGTAATAATGCTAAAAATATATCATATGAAAGCTTTTCAAAAAAAATCAATGAAAGCTGTAATCATCTTCTTTCTGGGTGCGCTGTTACTGACGGCATGCAAAAAAGACGATGACAAGGAAGCTTCAGGAAATCCGGTAGCTAGTGCTATAGATCCTGGAACAGGTAAAGGAGGGGATGTGCTAACGATTACTGGCAGCGGTTTGGCTGATATCGTATCCATCTTATTTGATAAGGATAGCGTGCCCGCTGGCTTCAACCCTAATTTCAATACAGGCAGTGCGGTTATATTCCGTATTCCTGATACGGCAAGTGGGGGAAAACAACATATCGTGTTAACTAACCGCCTGGGTAAAAAGGTGCAGGTCGACTTTGATGTGCTGGCTCTTCCGTTGGTAAAAACGGTATCGAGCTATAATTTTACAACGGGCAAGGTAATTACTTTGACAGGAATCCATTTACAGGAAGTGTCGTCTGTGAAGTTAACGGGTACGAGTACTGAGGCAACTATAATTTCCAAGAGTAAAAAGCAATTGGTGATTTCTTTTCCGGCAACTGATGCTCCAAGCACTACACTGGATATCACCAATATTACGGGAATGGCTACCACTACGCAGGTGTTTGTGAACCTGAACAAAGCTTTTCATTTCTTTGTTGACGATTATGAAAATGGCTGGACCGGCAACTTCTGGGGAAGCGGATCTATATCGACCGACTTTGCGGTGTCTGGTACGACATCTCTGAAATTAGGGTATGCAAAAGGTAACTGGAGTGCAAATGGTTTGGCAAACTGGGGAGATGGTCTGGCGCTTACAACCGACTACAAATACCTTTCTTTCTATATTAAAGGTGGCTCTATAGAGTACACACTATATCTTACCGGGGATCAGCGCGAGGTCGGTTATGGTAATGCAGACCAGAATACGCCAATAGTTGTTCCTCCAAATGTATGGACCTATTATAAAATACCGCTGGCAGATTTAGGACTCTGGAAAAAGGGTACTCCTTTCCATAATCTGGGCTTCTGGATTAAAGGTCCTGATACTAAAGACGAAGTCTTCTACCTTGATGATTTAATATTAGTTAAATAACCTCTTTAATAATTTAAACCCTGGTTCGTTGTTAGCTTAATGCTGAACCAGGGTTTATTGTTTACTGCCGTGGTGTAATCTTGTTATAGGGATAGCAGAGATGGTATATTGATGCAAATAATTTCCTGCTGACCACTGCAGTCGTTTCAGCTAATTGACTAGAAACAGTTAAAATAGTATTACCATGTTGTGCTGTTGATATCTAATTTAGGCGCATAGTTAATATCGGAATTGTCCCGCTAAAAAAGTATAAAGTAAAAAAATTAAATAGCAAATAACCAAATATGAATTTACAGCTCATTGATGTTTCCATTCTGGTGCTTTACCTGGCGACCATGATTTTTATTGGATTTTGGTACCGAAAAAAGGCTAAGCAGAATAAAGAAAGCTATATGCTGGGTGGGAAATCTTTGCCGTGGTACAAGCTGGGGCTGAGTGATGCATCGGATATGTTTGACATCAGTGGTACCATGTGGATGGTGGCACTTTGTTTTGTATACGGATTGAAAAGTATCTGGATTCCCTGGCTTTGGCCAGTGTTTAACCAGGTATTTATGATGATGTTCCTCAGTAAATGGCTGCGCCGCAGTAATGCCAATACGGGAGCCGAATGGCTTCAGACACGCTTTGGGTTAACTGGTAAGGGTGTAAAATCTTCTCACGTGGTAGTCATCGCATTTGCCTTGCTGAGCTGCTTTGGTTTCCTGGCATACGGCTTTATTGGCCTGGGAAAGTTCATGGAGATTTTTATTCCCTGGGAGGTTGTAAAAGGATTTGTTCCGTTTGAGGTGTCACCTAAGTATGTGCCTCATGTATATGGCATCATATTCACCCTGTTCGCTATGTTTTACTCCATCCTGGGAGGGATGCACAGTATCGTTTTAGGCGATATGATTAAATATGGTATCATGACTATAGCTTGTATTTGTATAGCTGTAATTGCAATGACACACCTGAATGGACACAAGCTGAATGTGCCGGCGGGGTGGGATAATCCATTTTTTGGCTGGAAGCTTAATCTGGACTGGAGCCGCATATCTGCCGATGCGAATAAGAAGATTGCCGATGACGGCTTTAGTTTGTTTAGCCTGTTTTTTGGCATGATGCTGCTAAAAGGCGTTTTTGCTTCTCTAGCTGGTCCGGCGCCAAATTATGACATGCAGAAGGTGCTGAGTACCCGCAGCCCTAAAGATGCAAGCAAGATGACCGGCTTTGTGAGTATTATTTTATTGCCTATCAGATATGCTATGGTAGTAGGGCTGACTGTACTGGCGCTTTTATACTATAACCAGTTGTACCTGAAAGGGCCTGACGGGGTAACGGATTTTGAAAGAATCCTGCCAGCAACGATCAATAACTTTTTGCCGGCAGGGGTTTTAGGGCTGGTACTTACAGGTTTGCTGGGGGCTTTTATGGGTACATTCAGCGGAACCCTGAGTGCAGCACAGGCGTATATTGTAAATGATATTTACTTAAAATATTTCAATCCCGATGCCAGCACGAAACGCATTATTTCTATGAATTATATCGTCGGTATTCTCGTAGTTGTGATAGGCATCGGACTCGGGTTTTTCGCCAACAATGTGAATGATATCCTGCAATGGATTGTCGGAGGCTTATATGGTGGATATGTGGCGGCAAATTGCCTGAAATGGTATTGGTGGCGATTTAATGCGAATGGGTTCTTTTGGGGAATGGCTGTCGGTATTGCTGCTGCCTTAATTATGCCCTACCTGACTCATGGATTGCCGTTATACTGGTGGCCGCTGTTATTTGTGTTGTCTATGGGAGGATGTATTGCCGGTACTTATGCTGCGCCGCCTACGGATGAAAAGACTTTGAAATCATTTTATAAGACAGTCAGACCCTGGGGATTCTGGCAGCCTGTGCACCTGCTTGTTGTTGCTGAAGATCCGGCGTTTGTAGGCAATAAGAGGTTTAAGCTGGACATGTTTAATGTGGTGCTGGGAATTATTGCCCAGCTATGTCTCACGATATTACCGATGTACCTGATCTTAAAGATGCAGGCGAATTTATGGATTACCATTGCTATACTGGCTGTGATCGTGTTCATTTTAAAAAGGACATGGTGGAATAAATTAGAAGATTAATAATTTTTAAGTGTTATGATAGATTTTGAAAAAAGGCGCCAAGAACTGACCGAGGCTTATCAGGCTTTAATATTAAGGCCGAACAGAGAATTAGCAGAAAGCAATGGGGTCTTTAGCCGTTATGAATTTCCTGTAGTTACAGCGGCCCATGCTCCTTTAAACTGGAGGTATGATTTTAATCAGGCTACCAACCCTTTCCTGATGGAGAGGTTTGGTATAAATGCCGCTTTCAATGCCGGCGCCATTCTGTTAAACGGCAAATATTTAATGATAGTGAGGGTGGAAGGTACTGATAGAAAGTCTTTTTTTGCCGTTGCAGAAAGCCCTAATGGGCTGGATAATTTTGTATTCTGGGAAACTCCTGTTGTTTTGCCGGAAACTGATGAGCCTGATGTGAATGTTTATGATATGCGGCTGGTTGCTCATGAAGATGGATGGATTTATGGTTTGTTCTGTACAGAAAGAAAAGATCCGGCAGCGCCTGCCTATGATCAGTCTATGGCCATTGCACAATGCGGAATTGTACGCACCAGGGACCTGAAATATTGGGAACGCCTGGCAGATCTGAAAACACCTTCTCCTCAGAAGCGGAATGTGGTATTGCATCCTGAATTTGTAGATGGGCAGTATGGATTCTATACACGTCCCCAGGATGGCTTTATTGAGTCTGGCACAGGTGGTGGTATTGGCTTTGGTCTGAGCAGTTCTATAGAAAATGCGGTGATCACCAATGAAACAATAGTAGATAATAAAAGTTACCATACAATATATGAAGCAAAAAACGGATTAGGTCCTCAACCCCTGAAAACAAGCTACGGCTGGTTACACCTTGCACACGGGGTTAGGAATACTGCCGCCGGACTAAGATATGTTCTATATCTGTTTATGACTGATCTGAACGACCTGACAAAGGTTCTCTATAAGCCTGCCGGATATTTTCTGGCTCCTGTGGGCGAAGAAAGAATTGGGGATGTCTCCAATGTGGTATTTTGTAATGGATGGATTAAGGATACTGATGGAAGGGTATTTATTTATTATGCCTCTTCTGATACCCGTATGCATATCGCAACTACTACTATTGATCAGCTGGTAGATTATGTAATGCATACTGAGCCCGACGGACTGAGGTCGGCTACTTCGGTACAAACTGTTTTAAAGAATGTACAGAACAATAGAAATTTAGCGGAACAGATGCTTTAGGTTAATTCTCTTGATGAGGGTGTGTCATAGGCTCACCCTCTTTCTGGTTTTATTCGTATCCCGAAAAGTATTCATTGACTATTGATCGCTTAAATGCGAATTCATTTAGAAGATGACCTCATCAATTTGATCTTATGAGTCCTCTACTGGTCTTCGAGCTTCAAATTGACAATAGTTTCATTAGTGAAGAATTTTCCTTCATTCTCTTCTCTGACAGTAGCTAAAAGATCCTGCAATAAATGCACGGCCATGGTGGCGGTACCGTTTACTTTTAATAATATCAGTTCATTAAAATAAAATTCAAGGCCAGTGAGCCGGTGTTGCGTATATACAAAATCTAAAGTTATACCTGGAATTGCATCTGACGCTACCGAGAAATAGCGATAGCATAAGTCGCTGTTTTTTCCGCAGCCTCCCCATTCATGAAGACGTATATTGCTGTATATTAAATTTTCCATCATGTCTATTTTTTTTCCTCAGCACCACGATACCAATTCTTTTGCTGATAATCAAAATTAATTCTTTGTTATTAATTACAGCGTGATATTATACATAATAAACTGTTTGATGCGTCACTATCTTGCTATGTCTGTATTTCTATGTCTGCCTGTGCGCTAATGCCAGATGGATTTATGGTAAGTAAAAATCATGAAAAATGATTTATTAAGACTGTTGATATGATATTATGCCACAAAAAAAGCTATTAAGAGTTCATAAATCCATTTATTGATGGTAAACGTTTTTTTTTGATCCTGATTTTTACTAAACCGGTGTAGTAGCCTTAAATATTGCCTTTTATTCCAGTTATTATGTCCTTAAATGATGAATGTTCTGGCAACTTAAATAAAAAAAGTATAAAGTATTGCAATACTTATTAATTTATTTATTAAGTTTGGGTATAAGAATAATATATGACTGTACCGAATAAGAATGGGGACCTTTTAAGGATTGATATAATAAAAAATCTTTACTATAAATACCCACAATCATTGATCGAACTGACCAAGCTTACTAAAAAGAGCTTGCCCGTTGTTACTAAAGCTGTAAACAGTTTGGTTGATGAAGGATATATTATGGAGCAGGGCCTTGCACCTTCTACAGGTGGAAGGAGAGCTTCGCAATTCCTTTTAAATACAGAAAAGAACAAGTATATCATTGCTGTTGCAATGGATCAGTTAATCACACGCATGACTGTTTACGATTTGGCGAATACAATCATTATGCCTGTAAAATCGCTCAATTTAGTAATTGCGACAGATCCTGATGCCTTAGACAAATTAGTTGCTTTTATCAGTGAAAACATTGCTTTATCTGGTATTGATAAGAAAAATATACTTGGTGTAGGTATCGGTATGCCAGGTTTCATTAGTCCGGAAGAAGGTATAAATCATTCTTATCTGATACCAGAAAATGACGTCAACTTAAGAGACTACTTATCAGATAAATTAGACTTAACAGTATGTATCGATAATGATTCGAGCCTGATTGCTTTGGCCGAACTGCGTTTTGGTGCAGCGGTAGGTATGTCTGATGTTTTAGTAGTCAACATTGGATGGGGAACTGGCCTGGGGATGATCCTCAAAGGAGAGCTTTATAGGGGCAGTAGCGGAAATGCAGGGGAATTTAGTCATATCCCATTGTCAAATACAAATATCTTATGTTTTTGCGGCAAACGCGGATGTCTTGAAGTAGAAACGTCACTATTGGTGATGACACAAAAAGCAACTGCTGCAATTGAGGCTGGTGAAGCCTCGGTTATGACTGAGCTTTTTAAAGATGAAAGTAAGGATGTGGGTGAGCATTTTTTAGACGCAGCACGAAACCAGGACCCCTTGGCAGTTTCCATCTTATCAGACTCAGCATTTATTTTAGGTAAGGGATTGGCCACCTTAATTCATATTATGAATCCCAAATGTATAGTGCTCAGTGGCCGCGGAGCAATAGCCGGTAAAATATTCCTGCCGCCTATACAACAGGCTATTAATGAATTCTGTATGCCCAGAATGGCAGATCATACATCGATCATTATCTCACAACTTGCACAGAATGCCGAATTGCTGGCATCAGCAAGCCTTGTAATAGAACACAACCAATTCAAAGAATAAAAAACTATTACCACCATATTCAACCACTATTAACCAAAATCTAAAAACTAAACTTAACTAACATGAAAAAAGTCTACTCAATGTGTTTGAGTGTTTTATTGTTGTCCCTGATAACAATAACCGCGTATGCACAAAAAACCGTATCGGGGACGGTCCGGGATGTGTCTGGTGTATTGCCAGGCGTCAATGTCAAGGTTAAAGGAACCACTATTGCCACTGTTACCAACAAAGACGGAAAGTTTACCATTTCTGCCAAACCCACGGATGTTTTGGAAATCGGTATGCTGGGATTCAAGGCTCAACAGGTAACTGTAGGCAGTCAGACTGCTATTTCGGTCACTTTGGTAGAAAGCACGAATGACCTGAATGAAGTTGTTGTGACTTCACTGGGTATCAAAAGAGAGCAAAAATCTCTGGGTTACGCTGTGGCTACCGTTACTGCCAAGCAGCTTACTGAAGCTGGCAATACCAACTTTGCTTCTGCTTTATATGGTAAAGCAGCAGGTGTAAGGATTACTACAGCGCCGGGTGGTGCAAGTAGTGCTGTAAATGTGCAGATCCGCGGGATCAACTCACTGAGCTATAACCAGCAGCCATTGTATGTAGTTGACGGGGTGATGATCAGGAATGATGCACAAAATGGTGCTAAAGGAGCAAATAATAATGATTTCTGGGGCGACCAAAGAATCAGGGGCAACGGTATCCTGGATATCAATCCTTCAGATATTGAAAGCCTGACGATTTTAAAAGGTGCCAGTGCTTCTGCATTATATGGTTCTGATGCAAACAGTGGGGTAGTGGTGATTACTACAAAAAAAGGTGTTAAGGGAAAGGGACTTGGTATAGACTTCAATTATAATATAGGTATTGAGAAAGCCGCTTTTCTACCTAAATTCCAGAATACTTATGGCCCTGGTTATGACCGTGCCACAAATGTTGCCAATGGTGCAACAGAAGAGGGATGGATTGCTGATTCTACTTCACCAACAGGGTTCAGGCCTTATTTTAGGTCTTATGCCAATTTTGGTCCCAAAATGGAAGGCCAGCAAGTGAAATGGTGGGACGGATCAATCCGTTCTTATTCTGCACAACCAGATAATTATGCCAATGTCTATGAAACAGGAGTTAATTCTACAGCCAACGTGGCCATCTCCAATCAAACTGAAAAAGTAGACTATAGATTTTCTGCCACACGTTTAGATTATAAAGGTACTCAGCCGGGAAATAAAATGCAGAAGAATTCATTCAACCTGAACTCAACTGTTAAACTAAGCTCTAAATTAAGTGCTGATGTGATTGTAAGCTATGTAAATACCAAAACGCATAACAGACCTTACCAGTTGGGTCAGGTGCTGGGTTCCTTTGATGGTTTTTTCAGCAGGACTGAAGATATGGACCTGATGAAAGATAAAGCCATCACCAGTGAAGGGTATAAGTATGCATTATACAATCAGACTGACCGCCCTGAACCGTTTATTTATAACATCAGAGCAACCAACCTTTTAAATTTCTTCTATACCCAGTTGCGCAACAGCTATGATGAAACTGAAAACCGTTTACTTTCCAGTGCGACTTTAAACTGGGCCGTTGTCAATCACCTGAAAGTCAGGACCAGAGTTGGTAATGATTATACAGGTGCAAAAACTCAGAACAAAATGTACAATGAGTATCCTTTGATCAACAATGGTTCAACCAGTAGCAGCGGTAATTATGTGTCTACACAGGGGCAGTATTCAGTCTTGTATGGTGATGCATTATTGACTTATGATAACAAGCTGGGCTCTGATTTTACTATCTCTGCAAGTGGTGGTTTTCAGGGCAGGACTGAGCATTACAATGATCTTACTGCAAGTACAGTGAATGGTCTTGTAGCAGAGAACCAGTTCAATTTAGCAAATTCCTATTCTCAGGCCAGTATTGTTGAATCACGAAAAGAGCTGGCAAAATATGCCTATCTGGGTTTATTGAACTTAAGCTATAAAAACTTCCTTTTCGTGGAAGGTACTGCAAGAAATGAATATGTATCTACCTTGCCTGTCGAAAATAACACCTATTTCTACCCTTCAGTCAATACAGGTTTTGTGTTTTCTGATGCATTTCAGATGCCCGATTTCTTAAGTTACGGTAAACTGCGTGCTTCATATGGTGTGGTTGGTAATGCACCTCCGATGTATGAGGCGAATATTGCATATACGCAAAAGTCTTTGCAGACCATTAATGGGTCGGTAGCTTCCCTTACCAGCAGTAATAAATACGGTAACAATACCCTGAAACCAGAAATGAAACACGAAGCAGAGTTTGGCCTGGAAACTAAGTTCTTTCATAATCGTCTGGGGCTTGATTTTAGTTACTATACCAACAGAGTGAAAGACCAGATTTTAAATTTGCCAACCTCGTCTGTAGTCGGTGCAACCTCGCAATTAGTGAATGTCGGAGAAATTGGTAGCCACGGTTTAGAACTTGCATTAAATGCCTCAATACTCAATGGAAATAATTTTAAATGGGACTCCAGAATAAATGCCAGCATTAACCGCTCTAAAGTGTATAAACTTGCTGAAAATGTGCCAGAAGTTCTCTTTTATGCAGCAGATCAGAATACAGCAAAGATTGTTGCTGTGGCAGGTGAAGCACTTGGGAATATTTATGTCAATCCTCGTTTAAGGGATTCGAACGGCAATCTGGTGATCAATGATGACGGTTTCTATGTTATGGATAAAGCAAATTATGTGCAGGCTGGAAACATTATGCCTAAGATAGTAGGAGGCTTTTCTAATACACTAACCTATAAATCATTCTCGCTGGATTTTACTGTTGATTACAGTATTGGCGGAAAAATGATCTCCCCTCCGACTAAATATATGACCGGTGCAGGTATGTTTGAAAATTCATTGCAATATCGTGATACGGAACATGGTGGTTTAACCTATACCCAAAATGGTAAAACTTATACAGATGGTGTCCTGTTGAATGGCGTAAACCAAAATACAGGTCTGGCGAATACAAAAATTGTCAGTGCTGCAGAATACTATATGACTACCTATAACTGGGGTGAAGATTCATGGTCAGAAGACGGATCGATCTTTAAAAACAATTATGTGAAAATGCGTGAAGCGACATTGAGCTACAGAATACCAGGAACTTTGGCAAGTAAAATACACGTCAATAATCTTAGAGTTTCCTTAGTTGGAAGAAACCTGTTCTACATGTACAGGACAATGAAAAATCTTGATCCTGAAGCTGCAATTGGAAATCAATGGTATTCTCAGGGTACAGACAATGGTTCTACAGCGGCCTCAAGAAGCTTTGGTTTCTCTATACATGCAAATTTTTAAACATCATTAGGTAATTATTATGAAAAATTATATAATTAAAGCGGGTCTTTTTGTGGTATTGGCTGCATCATTTAGCAGTTGCAAAAAGGACATCGATGAAAGATTTCTTAATCCGGAACAATTTACTGTTAAAAGTATTCCTGGGTTCTTCACTGCCATGCTCAACAATGATAGGGTAGCGGCTAAATACTGGAATGTACGTACCTTCCTTAGCCTTATGCCGGGGACGTACGCACAAACTGGATTCTTTTCAAACAGTAATGCTGCTTATCAGCAGAATGATGGTTATTCTCAGCAATATTGGGATGATTTTTATTCACCAGGTGGAAACGGTTCGGGTCCTATGGCGCAGTACCGCACGATGGAGACGGTTTACAATACCGCTACAGAAGCTCAGAAAGCAACACAAACAATCTTTATGCAGGCTGCAAAAGTTGTGCTGATTGAACAAGCTGCTAAAATGGTAGATCTTTGGGGTGATATTCCTTATAGCGAAGCAGGAAGTTTAGTGACTAACAGTGTGATCGTATACCCTAAATTTGATGATCAGAAAGTATTGTATACTCAGTTTATTGCAGACCTTGATGCGGCCAATACGTATTTTAAAACAGCGACAACTACAGCAGAATTTTCTAAATATGACATCCTCCTTAGCGGTAATGTGAGTAAATGGCAGCGTTATGCCAATTCACTGCGCTTGCGGTTACTCATGCGTATTTCCAATTCTGACGAAGCTACAGCGAAAACGGCAATTTTAGCCATGTTAAGCGCCCCTGCTAATTATCCTTTGGTAGATGGTGATGCTGCTGCGGCCTATAGCCCTAAAGCAACTGACATTCTTTTGAGTCCTTTAACAGATAATACAAGTACACTGATCGATGCTTATAGAGAGGGAAGCTGGTACGCTACAGACTTTATGCTCAATAAAGTATTGCTGCCCGCAAATGACCCACGGATTCCTGTGCTTTATGATAAAAACAGTAAAACTGTTGATAAAGTAGTAATTCAGAATCCTACTTATAAAGCCATGCCATATGACTTCACAACAACAGAACAAGAGAATAATTTCAACAATTATGCTGTGGTGGATTCGGCTACTTTTTTCCAAAATCTTGCGTTGCCAGGTATAGTGATTACGGCTTCGGAAGTTAACCTGTTAAAAGCAGAAGCCTATGAGCGCTGGGGCAGTACAGCAGATGCAAAAACGGCCTATGATCTTGCATTACGTCAATCTATCACGTTTTATTATTACCTGAATAATCTGAATGCTTCGGGCGTAAAAACTGAGACGATGCCATCTGCAGCGGTAATTGATGCATTTATCAATTCTTCTACTGCTACTTATCCGGCTACAACCGCGACAAGACTTGCAAGCATTTATACGCAGAAATGGCTGCATTACGGGCTCCTGCAATCTACTGAGGCGTGGTCAGAATACAGAAGGACAGGCTATCCGGCACTTCAGTTTGTGACTACAGGTAAATTGTCAGGTTTTGATGTGCCGCCTAACAGGCTGATCTATCCTTCTAAAGAGAAAACATTTAATGGTACCAACTATGCTGCGGTGCAAGCAAAAGATACACGTGTCACTAAGATTTTCTGGGATGTAAACTAGTATACTGATAAAGCATACCAGTCTTTTGATAAATTTGAAGGCTGAATATATAGGGTGCCATATGGATACCCTGTATATTCAGCCTTTGTTAATTTATACCTTTTTTCAGGTCACCTTCTTTTTTATCTTCCTAAAGGTCGTATTCTTTTTCTACCACTGAAAGAATCAACTCTTTCACCGTTATACCTCTTTGTGCTCCTAATATTTTCAATGCCTTTAAAGCACTTTTTTTCAGTCGCAATGGGTAGGTTACTGTTTCCTCTTCAGGTAGCGGCGATTGTTTCTCATCTTTAGCATTACCTGCTGGTGAATTAAATAAAGCAGACACACCGCCTAAATTTTTATTATTATCTTCTATCTCTCCGAAGTTTTTCTTTGCCATAACCTTATAATTTAACTAAAATTTCATCTACCAGGTTTGAATAATCTGTTGCCGCATTAGAAGCGGGAGCATATTCAAAAATATCTATTCCTTTCAATTGCGCCTCTACCAATGCAACATTGATCCTGATTGAGGTATCGAATAGCTTATCATTGAAATATTTTTTGATACTGCCTGTAATTTGTTCTGTGATCACTCTTCTGGGATTTATCTTAGTGATAAACACACCGCCGATAGTCAGATTTTCATTGTAATGGGTGCGTACATCTGAAATTATAGATACCAGACGATCTATTCCTCTGTAGGCAAAATATTCTGCCTCTAATGGAATCAGCACCATATCTGCTGCAACGAGCGCATTGACGGTGAGCATCCCTAAAGCAGGTGCACAATCAATTAGTACATAATCGTATTTTCCGGCAACATCTTTCAGTAATCTTTTTAGAATTGTCTCTCTGCCCAATCTGGACACCAATTCGATTTCTGCTCCTAATAAATCTAATGAAGAGGGCACAATATCAAGGTATTCTGATATGCCTATAATAGGCAGGGAGGTATCATTTTTTATACTGTCATAAATTGATACTGTAACATCCCTAAAGCCTAAACCTTCCGTTAGGTTTGATTGCGGATCGATATCCACCAATAAGGTTTTTTTCTTTGCACGAGCTAAACCTGCGCCAATATTCAGTGTAGAGGTTGTTTTCCCAGTACCACCTTTATGGTTTATAATCGCGATAGTCTTCATTTTTAAATAATCGGTTTTTAGTACTTATCCTTCTGCAATGATACTAAGATATGTTGATATGAAGATATCTTTATTTAATTAACCTGTATTATCAGATAGCTGATGCAGTAAATCAGCCTGACAGGTGTGTCAGGCTGCCAGGAGATATCTAGATATATTAATATATATTGGAATAGGAATGATCTTGCGGGCATTAAACTTTACCTGTAACCTTTATAAGCAACCAAGTTCTTTTAATGATTAATCAAGCTCTTTTAAATACTGATGTTTAATCTTGAAGGAGCAATGCCGAATGTTTTTTTAAAAGCAAAAGAGAAATGTG
>JAATFQ010000263.1 GCA_015655115.1 Sphingobacteriales bacterium | reverse complement strand
CGCTTTGAACCAAAGATTGCGGGTACCTCAAATTCTTATCTTTCTGTTGGGATTGACAACTTCTTTAAGCAAACTAAGATTGATAGCTTCGAGCAGGCGTCTGCAGGCTATACACTTTTAAATGCAGCAATAGGTACCACACTGAAGCTGAGCAGTAATCAGGATATTACACTTTATGTATCTGGTAAGAACTTGCTCAATAAAGCATATTACGACCATTTAAGCCGTTTTGCACCGGGAAGGTTAAGCACTGAAGATCCTGCATTCGGTATCTATAACCAGGGCCGCAGCATTACTTTTGGCCTTAGCCTGCCTTTTACAATTAAAAAATAAACAGCATCGAGCTGGCAAATAAACAGCGCCATGCCAGCAAAATAAAGTATTGTAATAGCTAGATAAACAGCATCGCAACAGCCAACACACCTGTTGTTAAAACCCTGCCTTCTGCAAATGGAGGTGGGGTTTTTTACAAAGTATTTATTCAATTTAGCATTTTTATTGATTAAGTTTAGCGCTTTCAGCTTAACCGCAGAACTTTCCGGGGCAGCTGATTGTTTTAGAATAAACCCTTTATTAAATATGTTCAGGAAATTTTTTATACCAGCCGTTTTATTACTCTCTATATCTTTTTCTTCTATCGCCCAAAAAGCTGATACCCTTTCTATCACACTTGAGAATATTAAATATGCCTATCCGGTAAAGTTTATGGCGATCCAGACCGAAGGGCAGGATATCCGTATGGCCTATATGGATGTGGCACCTACACACAATTCCAATGGGAGGACAGTGGTATTGTTTCACGGGAAAAACTTTGGCGGGTATTACTGGACCAATGTAATCAAGGCGCTAACAGATAGAGGATTCAGGGTTGTTGTGCCCGATCAGATTGGATTTGGTAAATCGTCAAAACCATTTATACATTATAGCTTCCACCAGTTAGCAAGGTGGAATAAAGCACTATTGGATACCCTGGGTATTCAGAAAGCTAATGTCCTGGGACATTCTATGGGCGGTATGCTGGCCACGCGCTTTGCATTAATGTACCCGCAGACTACAGAGAAACTACTGCTGGAAGATCCGATCGGCCTGGAAGATTACCGCCAGTTTGTCCCCTATGTTACTACCGAAGAGCAATATAAAACCGAACTGAAGTCTACTGCAGAAAGTATTAAAAAATATTATCAGGGATCTTATTTCACTATGTGGAAGCCTGAATATGATGAATTGGTTAGAATTGGCGCGGGTGTTACCTTCAGTGCCGATTATCCGCGCTGGGCTAAAGTTGCAGCGATGACTTTCACCATGATCTATGAGCAGCCAGTAGTGTATGAATTCCAGAATATTACTGTGCCTACCGTCCTGTTTATCGGTAAAGAAGATAAGACTATTGTTGGCAAAGGCTTGCTGAGCATACAGGAGCAGTCATTACATGGCCTTTACAAAGTCCTTGGCAAGCAAACGGCTGCCAAGATCCCTAAAGCTAAACTGATAGAATTTGAAGGCTGCGGACACATACCGCATCTGGAAGTGCCCACAGAGTTCCTTGTTGCCTTATTAGGGAGTTTATAATAAGTTCAGGTATTGACCAACTATACCCATAAACCGGATTTATAATCCGGTGGCCAGGTCCTGCGAAAAAGTACTGCATAAAATCTGATAGAGGCTGGGGTGTTTTTCCTTAAACTGTTCCGGTTTCTCAAAGAAATACTCAGACACTACAGCAAAAAACTCTGCCTCATTGGTAATCGCATACGGATTAATATCTGATTTTCCTTTTTCGATCTTGCTGATTTCCTCATGGATCATCTTTACCCATGGAATTATATACTGGTGCGGCATCAGGTTTTCAGGAATGCCATCTGTAGCACCGTCAGACTTATCCAGCAGGTGTACAAACTCATGTATCGCTGTATTTTCTTTATCGGCACCCATGGAGAACCCCTGGCGTAATGCAGAGCGCGACAAAATCATCTGTCCGTTCATATAGCCGGTGCCTACCATACCGAGAATACTGCGGTCGCCCCCTTCAAACTGGAAATCTTTATTAAATGTATCCGGATATAAAAGTACACTGCTCAGGTTCTGGTATTTCCAGTGTTTAAATCCGAAAACGGGGATAATAGCACTTGAGGCAACCAGTAAGCGGTCGAGAGCCTCAATGGTTATACCTACACCTTCTATGCGCACACCGCTTAGAAAATCCGTTAACAGGAGCTCGAACTTTTCGCGGTTTGTAGCATCAAGCTTCTGATAATAAGCAACGTGATTCAATAATAGTTCCCTGTCACTATCAGCAAAAGCGGGTACTGAAGACAGGGGTATACTTTTTTTTCTGAAAATAAAATAGAGGGCGATAATCAGCACCACAGCCAGAATCACATATGGCGTCATCATCAGGATTCTAATATTTCAAGCTGGGTAATAATATCTTCCTGTTTAACCGGGAAAGCTTTTTTATTAACGAGCGACTGATAAATGGCTTCAAAAAGAGGCAGGTAGCTTGCTGTTTCAGATGGGATCATCGTTACATTGCGTTCGCCATTAGCATCGATCAGGGTTAATTTACCTTCCTTTCCTCTGGCTTCAATTCCGAAACCAGGTTCGTTAGGTTTGATGCCTTTTAATAATTGTTCTTCCTGTACATCGGCACGCTCTTTTATAAAGCTTCCTTTAGTACCGTGTATCACAAATGCAGGCTGTACATCGGTAACCAGCATGTTGGCGTGTACAAAAACAAAGACACTGTCAGGGTAGGTCAGTTGGATCGAAAAATAGTCGTCCACTTTCGTATTCTTCCTGTTTTTTCCCAGAATCTTATGGAAAGAAAGTGGTTTTCCAAAAAGCCCCAATACCTGGTCCAGCAAGTGGGGGCCAAGGTCATATTGAAGGCCTGTTGCGGCGAGAAGTTCTTCTTTGAAGCTTTTTTCGCTTATCGTTGCCTTATAGCGGTCGTACCGGAAATTAACTTCTGTAAGTTTTCCTAATTCTCCGCCAGCTATTATTTTTTTTACGCTGCTGAAATCACTGTCCCAGCGCCGGTTTTGGTAAACGAAAACCTGTTTGTTTAATTTTTTTGCAAGTTCAAATATCTCTTTCGCCTGGGCAGATGTAGCTGCAAAAGGTTTCTCCACAAGAATATGTTTTCCCGCTTTGAGTGCTTTTATGGCGTAATCAAAATGGGTAAAGTTCGGGGTGTTGATAATGATAAGATCTATGCTTTCATCAGCCAGCAGTTCTTCCGTACTGTCATAACTGATTACGCCCGAATAATCCTTATCGGCAGATTTATGGTGACGTTCTGTAACTGCGCTCAGGGCAAACCCTGGATGGACATTAATAAAAGGGCCGTGAAATACTTTGCCCGACATGCCGTAGGCCATAAGCCCGGTTGAGATTACTTTATTCATTTAAGGTATTGTTACATGATCAACTAATGAGGGCTAAAATAGTCAATCCATAACATTAAGCTTTAATTATATTGTCATAAAGCTTTTCAGCGTAGTCATAAACCTTGGCAGAGTACTATCTTTGTGGTATGAAACCCGCAGAAACAAATGCAAAATGGAAGATTCTTCAGCAAAAGATTGCTCAGGAATTTGACTCAGATATACCGGATTTAAAAGTCATACTGTTTTTAATAGGTGTTCAGGAATTATGGAAAGGGCCGGGGAAATACAGCAAGCGCCAGAAAGAGGAGCTCATGCATATTGCCACTTGCCGATTGATGAGCGAGATGGGTTTTTATGAATTGGAAGGCCTTGATCAGGATGGGTGGCCACATTGGAAGCTCGTAAAAACAGTACCTTCTTTTGCCATGATGGAACAGGAAATGCTGTTGAAATCACTTGCCATTCTTTATTTCGAAGATATCTATCAGTAAGAAGAACTTTCTTAAAAAAAGAAGGTGTCTATCAGACACCAGACACAAAGACCTGACAGTAAAATAAGGGTGACTGACAAATAGTACTGGCACCTTTGTCATTTCCAGATTGACTTTTAGTATAAAAACAGGTTATTTGATCCAATAAAAAACCCAGTGTGAATGATCACACCGGGTTTTTATTTTATCATAGGTAGATTTTAATGCGATTAGTTAGCCTGTGCTGCGGCTTCTTTTTTCAATTGCTCATTAGCAACGATAACAATTTCTACCCTACGGTTAGCAGCTCTTCCGGCTTCAGTACTGTTATCAGCAATAGGTTCAGCAAAACCTTTACCAGCAGTTGTTAAACGTGACGATGGAACGCCCTGAGAAACAGCATATGCTTTAACGGCAGCAGCTCTTTTTTCTGACAAACCAAGGTTGTAAGATTCAGTACCTTTATTATCCGTGTGACCAATAACTTTTATTTCTGTATTTGGATATTCATTCAATGATCCGGCCAATGTTTTAATATTATCTTTTGCCGTAGCTTTAAGATTTGAGCTGTCAAAGTCGAATAAAATACCACTATCAAATTTAACGATGATACCTTCGCCTTCACGGGTAACTTCGGCATTAGGGATTGCTGTTTTAATTTCTGCAGCTTGTTTATCCATTCTTTTGCCAATAAAACCACCAGCAGTACCACCTACGGCACCGCCAATAATAGCACCAACAGCAGTATTACCAGCTTTATGTCCGATTATGGCACCTAGTACACCACCTGCGGCAGCTCCAATACCAGCTCCTTTTTGTGTTTTCGTTAAGCTATCACATCCTTGAAATGCCATTGCACTGATTGCTAAAGCGACACTAAACGTTGCTATTTTAAATTTTGAAGTCATCATGTTTATAAATATTTTGTTAATAGATCCATTAAATCAAACGTGATGCCAAAATGTATTTTTTCTGTTATATTGGATTTAATACAGAGATAGTACGTGAAAAAAAATGATCATTTGTTATCGCTGTAGTGCATGCTGTTAAAATGACTACAATTCTGTACATGTATTGTTTGCTAATTTGAAAAATTCCCGTTGAACAGAAAATCCAAGGTAACGGAAACCCCCGTTAACCGGAAAAATAAGCTTCCAGTTCATTCAGTGTATTCTCATTTGTCTGCAGATCTTTGATGACCTTGCCTTTTTCAAATAAAATAATACGGGTACACACGTCGGTAACATGGTTAAGGTCGTGGCTCGAGATCAGCGTTGTGATATTCTGTGAGGCTGCTATTAATTTCAAATGCGCTTTAAGCCTGATCTGGGTGGTAGGGTCGAGATTGGCAAAAGGTTCATCCAGCACCAGTAATTCTGGTTTTTGCATCAGCGCTGCGGCAATGCCCACCTTATTCTGGTTGCCTTTAGAAAAATCCCGGATGTATTTGCCTCTATTGATGATCTCGCCGTTGAAGAACTCCTCATATTGATGCAGGTACTCTTCCACATCCTTTACGCTTAGCTGATGCAGCGAGCCAATAAATACGAAATACTCCTCGGGAGTAAGATAGTCTATCAAGAAACCCTCATCAAGGAAAGAAGCTGTATACGCTTTCCATGCATCGCTCCCCGCTACAGACTGTCCTTTAGAACGTATCTCTCCGTAATCGGGGCGGATAAGGTCCAGCAGCATACGGAAAAGAGTAGTCTTTCCGGCGCCGTTATTGCCAACAACACCTATTGTTTCTCCGGCATTTATAGTCAGCCTCTCAATGTCAACAACAGTACGGTCGGCATATATTTTTTTTAGATCAGTTATTTCTAGGATCATGATTTTTCTCTAAAGCCTGCGGCAATTGTATATTTTCTTTTATTGAATTCGTTAACGAGAAAGCCTAGCCAGAAATTGCGGCTGAGAATCCCTGCCAGGCCAACGATAGCCAGTCCTGCTATACCCCAATAAGGGTGGAAGAGGAATGATAGCGGAAAGTAAATTAAGTAGGGTACTAATAATGTGGGCAGTACCAGCAGCATGGTTGTCGCGCTTACTCCCTGCCAGTTAAAGTTAGATCCTTTGCTTAGATCTATGGCCTTCGCATTCCTTGTTGCAAAGTATAATACCACTACTGTACCTACACCTACATTATACAGATATGCGGCAAGCTCTACGACAGCAAGTTTCCAGCTTATCAAGCCATATAAGCTTACAATAAGGGTCAGAGCTGTTGCCGATAGTGTCAGCAGCAGGAACTTAGCCTTAAAAAAAGTCTTTATGTCAACTTTGTTGGCCAGCAGCCCGTCAAATTCCGCACTTTGCCATCCGAACATAAACTGCCCATATACCAGAATAAGGTTCCCCGTCATAAATAAAGCAGCAAAGAGAATCAGCCCGAATTCATTCTTATCGATTGAACTCTGTTTATACATCAGGAAGCCATAGAAGAGGAAAATGAGTCCTTTGAAAGCAGTGGAGCGCGAGCGTTTATTGCGCAGGATCAGCTTAATCTCCAGAGCTACGAGTGTTCCGGCATCGCCAAAACGATCAAGAAAGGGGTAGTCTGTGCTGGATTTCTTTGTCTCACCCGATTTGAGTTCCTCTATGTAAAGGTTATTTCTTAAGTAACGTGCGTTAACGATGAACATCACTATAGCCAGGGCAACAAATAAGAATCCCATTGCCGGTTGCAGGGCTATCCTTTGGAAAACGATATTGGACAGAGAAGTAATAGAATAGACTTTAAAATACTCCAGCAGGCCAACAGTAGCCAGGAAAGCACCGCCAACAATTACCACCCATATATTTACAATAGATAATCGCTTGAAATATAAGGCTGCATAGTTATTGAAAACCATCAGTGCAAATATGGTCACCATATACATTGAACTGGCAAAAGAACCGAAAGAAAGTGCGATCTGGATAATGGAGAAAGGAAAAAACAGCAGTAGCGGAAGGATATTAAAAGCAGAGAACAGCGCTCTGATATTCAGGAAATACACTAATTTTCTTTTAGGGATATTGAGGTGCAGGTAAGGCACAACAGCAAGCGTTGGCAGTTCCTGCAGCTGAATGCGCATTAAGAAATCTATAGCGAAATAATACAAGATCACACCATTGAACACCACTATTACATCTTTGCCGGGCAAAAAATGTTCAATGAGGCTGTTCATGCTGTAGCCCACCAATATCGCTACGCCAATAATATAAAGTACTAAGAATCCCATCACCAATTGCGCAGCAATTGTTCCGCCTTTTCCGCGCGACCTCCAGAAACCTGTCCACTGGTGACTTAAAAATGTTAAGAGCATATAATTAAAATATTAAGGGCATATCATCCTAAATGTGCTTAATCATGAAATGCAAGCTGTACCTAGGCTACTGAGCAATATACCTATCTTATCTTAATAATTATACTTGTCTTTCCAGTTTTGTTTCAGCTTCTCACGCATTTTATCTTCCGCTGGATTTTTACCCGGATCGTATAGTTTAGTGCCGCTAATCAAATCAGGCAGATACTCCTGTGGAGCGAAATTACCTTCATAGCCATGTGAGTATTTGTAATCCTTGCCATAGCCAATGTTCTTCATCAGTTTGGTCGGTGCATTCCTGATGTGAAGCGGCACCGGTAAATTCCCTGTTTGCTTTACCAATTGCTGTGCACTGTTTATGGCCTCGTAAGATGCATTGCTTTTTACAGAAGAGGCAAGATAAGTAACTGCCTGCGAAAGGATAATCCTTGCTTCAGGATAGCCTATTACATTGACTGCCTGGAAGCAGTTGTTGGCCAGCAGTAGTGCATTGGGATTGGCATTACCTATATCTTCCGAGGCGAGGATCAGCAGCCGGCGGGCGATAAACAAGGGGTCTTCTCCTCCTTCAATCATCCTTGCAAGCCAATAAACAGCACCATTAGGGTCGCTTCCACGGATAGATTTTATAAAAGCAGAGATAATGTCGTAATGCTGTTCACCAGCTTTATCGTACAGGGCGAGGTTCTGCTGTGCATGTTCCAGCACATTTTCATTGGTGAGGACAATCTTTTTGCCGCCTATACCATTTACGGCAATCTCCAGTACGTTGAGTAATTTTCTCGCATCGCCACCCGACAGGCGGATGAGTGCTTCGTGGTCCTGGATGGTAATATCTTTTTCTTTCAGTACTGCATCTTTTTTGAGTGCAGTATGCAATAACCCTGATAGTTCATGCTCATCCAGCGACTTCAGGATATATACCTGACAGCGTGAGAGCAAAGCGGAGATCACCTCAAAAGAAGGGTTTTCTGTAGTAGCGCCTATTAGCGTAACCAGGCCACGCTCTACTGCGCCCAGCAAACTATCCTGCTGCGATTTACTGAACCTGTGGATCTCATCAATAAAAAGGATGGGCATGCCGAGGAAACTATCTTTTAATCCTGCAGCTTTTTCTATCACTTCACGAATATCCTTAACACCCGAATTGATAGCGCTCAGATTAAAGAAGGGGCGGTCCAGTGCCTGGGAGATGATATAAGCCAGCGTAGTCTTTCCCACTCCCGGCGGACCCCAGAAGATCATTGAAGGTAGCTGGCCGCTTTGGATGGCTTTACGCAATACTGCATCGGGGCCTACCAGATGCTGCTGGCCAACATATTCGTCCAGATTTTGCGGGCGCATGCGTTCTGCTAATGGAGGTAGATTCTGCATAATGTAAAGATAAAAAAAATGGAGCAAAATATTGCTCCATGCTTTATAAGATGAGAATGCCAGCACCGTTAAAACACTGGTAATACTGGATCCGCTATATAGAATCTGCTATGCTACTGTGGATTTGGTGTACTATTCGTCTTGGGTTTCTTTTTCCATGACTTATTGCGCTGAGCAGGTTTCTTGTGATATGGTCTGTCTGATGAAGGAGATGGGGCTGACTCATCCGGAGCTTCTCCCAGGTGTTCCGGTAAAGGCATCCTGTCGATTTTCTTATCGATCAGCTTCTCTATGTTGGCAAACTTACGTTTATCCTTATCATTCACCAGTGTAATCGCCGTTCCTGTTGTTGCAGCACGGGCGGTACGTCCAATCCTGTGGATATAATCTTCAGGATCATGCGGCACATCAAAGTTGATTACCAAAGATATCCCTTCTACATCTATACCTCTTGAAAGCACGTCAGTACCGATCAGTACAGGTACACGTTTATTCTTGAACTCCGATAAAATAGCCTCACGTTCTTTCTGTCCCAGGTCAGAGTGAAAAGCTTCAGCTTTAAAGCCTAAGCCACGGAACACTTTACCCAGATTTTTTACCTTTTCTTTTGTCGACGCAAAAATCAGGATACTTGGGTAATCTACGTTCTTCATCAGCTCCGTCAGTAATTTTACTTTCTGCG
>JAATFQ010000243.1 GCA_015655115.1 Sphingobacteriales bacterium | reverse complement strand
TCAACTACAGGCTGCGGTTTTTTCTTGATCTTAAATAAATTGATAGGGTTAAACAGCTTCTTTTCCTGCTCTATACCGGTGCCCAATGCATAAGTACGTGCACGCAGAAAATCAAGCAGTTTATTGGTGTTATTGCGGTAGGATATATCCTGGATATGGATGGGCTTGCCTATCCTTACTTTTATTTTCAGGCCCTGCTTGTTTAAAAACTCAGATGGCAGCTTTGCGGTCCGCAGAGTAGGGTGGATAAAGCTGAGGATGTTAAACAGTACGCCGTTGTTGCCATGGAAATATATAGGTACAACAGGGACTTTCGATCTGGCAATTAATTTACCTACTACAGGATGCCATAATCGGTCGGTGATCTCTTGTTTGTCGAGGCTGAAGGTAGAAACCTCACCCGCAGGGAAGATACCTATAGGAATACCATTTTTTAGCAAATCGAATGTTGCCTTCAATCCGCTGATGCTGGAAGAGTGCTGCACATTTTCAAATGGGTTAACGGCAACAAAGAATTCGTTGAGGTTAGGGATTTTCTGCAGGATAAAGTTGACCATGACTTTAGCTTCGGGCCTGACTGTGCAAAGTAGCTTTACCAGCGCCAGTCCTTCTACTCCTCCATAAGGATGGTTCGCAATGGCAATAAATCCGCCTGTTTTGGGTATGTTTTTTAAGTCGTCTTCGTCAAAGTCTATGGATACACCTATCGTTTCCAGAATTTTATCTACAAATTCTAAACCATTAAAATGTTGATTCTGAGAGAATACTTTATTGATGTCATTCAGTTTCATCACTTCCATGAGCAAAGCCGCCAGCCCTGGAACCCCCAGTTTATCAATTTTTGTGGCCTTCGCAAATTCTTTGGTAGTTATGATCTTCATATATAAGTATAGATAGGCGGAATAATCCCAGATTTCAAAAATAAGATTTATATTTCTAAATAACGGCAGTACATTGGCCTGACATGAGAAAAAGAATGATGATGTACTTCAGTTTTTCGAAACAGGAGTATAACGGATTGATGGTTTTAATCGTATTAATTATGATTGCTGTTGCCGTTCCGGCTCTGTATGCACGGTTATGGCCGGATAAGATAGATGAGGCCGCGCAACAAAAGGCGCTGCAGCAACTGACGCTGGTGGAGCTGGGCGATCATACGGATTTTGAACAACGGGAAAATATGGAACATAAATCCGTTAAGAAAGCCATATTGTTCAGGTTTGACCCTAATGTAATTGGCCTGTCGGAATGGCAGCAGCTTGGTTTGTCGGAAAAACAGGCAGCCTCGATTTTGAAATACCGTGCAAAGGGAGGGACATTCTATGCAGTGCAGGATTTAAAGAAGATGTATACTATCAGCGCCGACTGTTATGAACGCCTTGCACCTTTTGTAACGATCAATAAACAGGGTATTGCAGGTCAGCAGGCACGGGGATATCAGGGAGCTTCGTCTTATCGGGAGGAGCACAAAAATCCGGTGTATACCCCGAAACATAACCTGCCTGTGGTAGAAATTAACACAGCAGATACTTTAATGCTGGATCGGATCAAAGGCATCGGCCCTGCTTTTGCCAGACGTATTTTTAAATACCGTGAGCGCCTGGGTGGTTTCTGGAAAAAAGAGCAGCTGATGGAAGTGTTTGGCCTTGATAGTGCCAAATTTGAGGAGATTAAAGACCAGGTAACGGTAGACAGCCGCCTGGTAAAACGTATAAATATCAATACGGCTGAAGCAGAAGAGCTGAAGAAAAGTCCTTATTTGAGATTTAACCAGATAAATGCAATCATTCAATTCCGTAAACAACACGGAAATTATGGTAATATTGCTGACTTAAATAAGGTGGCTATTTTACCTGCTGAAATTATTGCAAAAATAGCCCCGTATATATCTTTTTAAGTATGATTGAAACAAGAATTAAACAAAGTGTACGGGATGTGAGCGATTTTCCTAAACCGGGAATTGTTTTTAAAGACATCACGCCAATTTTAAAAGATGCAGGCCTTTGCCACGCAATCACTGCTGCACTTGTTGTACAGCTTTCGGGATTGAACATTGATGTTGTTGCAGGTATTGAAAGCAGGGGCTTCCTGTTTGGCATGGCACTCGCCAATGCATTAAATGTTCCCTTTGTGCCTATCCGCAAAGCAGGTAAGCTGCCTTATAAAACTATACAGCAGTCGTACGATCTTGAATATGGCAGTGCTACACTCGAACTCCATGAAGATGCAATACTCCCGGGACAGCATGTGCTGATCCATGACGACTTGCTGGCTACAGGGGGGACTGTTGTGGCCGCTTCTAAACTGATTGAAAAATTGGGTGCCGTTGTTGAGGGCTATTCTTTTCTGATCGCACTGGATTTTCTGAACGGAAGGGATCGTCTGCATGCGTTTTCTGCCAATACTTTTGCGCTGGCTTCATACTAGGCAGATATTTTAGAATTATATCAAAATATTTATTAATAATATTTTGCCAAATAATCATCTTGCAGCATATCAGATTGATATAAATGAACTAAATACCATTTCGTTCTGTTACCGGACAAATTTTAGATTGCATTTGAATATCAGTTATTCTCTATAATTGTGTCAACCAAATATAATTATGCAGGATATGTTGACGCAGGAAACGGGATATAACTTTAGTATCTCGGAAAATCAGGAGATGGTAAGAGCGATGGTGAAGGATTTTGCGGAAAAGAATATCCGCGGCCATGTGATGGAGTGGGATGAAGTACAGTATTTTCCTGTAGAGGTTTTCAAGAAACTGGGAGCCCTGGGATTGATGGGAGTCCTGGTTCCTGAAATTTACGGAGGGTCTGGCTTTGGCTATCAGGAGTATGTAGATGTGCTGGTGGAAGTTTCTAAAGTTTGCGGATCGGTCGGCTTATCTGTTGCTGCACATAACTCTTTATGTACAGGACATATCCTTGCCTTCGGAACGGAAGAACAAAAACATAAATGGCTAAGTAAACTGGCCACAGCTGAATGGATTGGTGCATGGGGATTAACTGAGGCGAATACTGGTTCCGATGCGCTGCGGGTGATGACTACAGCTACGCTGGATGGCGATCATTATGTAATTAATGGCGCAAAGAACTGGATTACCCATGGTAAATCTGGTGATGTTGCTGTGGTTATGGTAAGAACCGGAGAGCAGGGGGACAGTAAAGGGATTTCGGCAATTGTTGTTGAACGTGGTACTCCTGGGTTCTCTGCCGGCAAGAAGGAGAATAAGTTAGGGATGCGCGCATCTGAAACTACAGAGATGATATTTGATAATTGCCGCGTACCGGTAGCTAATTTGCTGGGAAATGTAGGCGAGGGCTTTAAACAGGCTATGAAGGTGCTTGATGGTGGCAGGATCTCTATCGCTGCGCTTTCCCTGGGAATAGCAAAAGGGGCTTATGAAGCTGCACTGGCTTATGCGCAGGAAAGGCACCAGTTCGGACAGCCAATATCGGGCTTCCAGGCAATCAGTTTTAAACTGGCTGATATGGCGACAGAGATCGAAGCGGCAGAGTTACTGATCAGGCAGGCTGCGGACTTGAAAAACCGTGGACTAAAGATGACTAAGGAATCGGCCATGGCCAAGTATTTTGCTTCTGAGGTTGCCGTAAGGGTAGCTACCGATGCAGTACAGATTTTTGGCGGCTATGGTTATACGAAAGACTTTCCGGTAGAGAAGTTTTACCGTGACAGTAAATTATGTACCATTGGCGAAGGGACTTCTGAAATACAAAAAATTGTAATTGCCAGGGAGATATTAAATGGATAACCCATTTTAGAAAAGAACGCAGAAAACCAAATAAACCATGAACCCATCCGGTGCATTAACCATGTACCGGATTTTTTTGTCTGCTATTTTTTAATACGCTGTCCTTCTGATATTTTCTTTTTTTCAATATTCTCTTTTTGATGCTGCTCATACTGTCCCATTATGAATGCCCCCCTGTTTTTGAATATCTGTTGTTTTTTAAAATAATGTTGAATATTAAATATTTAACGCTTACCTTTGCAATCCCAAAACAACGAGAGGAGGTATTTTAACGTTATGATCATAATTAATATTAAAGACGGCGAATCACTTGATAAAGCCCTGAAACGTTTCAAAAAGAAATTTGAAAAAACTGGTGTATTGAGAGAACTACGCAGCCGTCAGGCATACGAGAAAAAATCTGTAGCTCGTCGTACATTGGTTAAACACGCGATCTATAAAGAAAATATGCACCTGGAAGGAAAAATCTAATCCTGTCAGTATAAATATTTAAATCATAAAAAGCGCCGGAGGATTTTCTTCAGGCGCTTTTTTTATACATAGATATTTATCCTTTTTATCCCCGATTTTTTGTACATTCACCAACCGGATACTAATTTTTTGCATGAATGCTGGTTGAATCTTTCCTAAAATATATTGAACAGGAGAAGCGTTATTCTCTGCATACCGTACAGGCCTACAGGACAGACCTGGTACAGTTTACTGACTTTATGACGACAACTTTTGAGCTCGCACCAGAAGCGGTAACGTATGTTCAGGTGCGGGATTATATGGTTTACCTGGTAGAACATAAAATAGGGGCAAATTCTATCGGCCGCAAAATGTCGGCCCTGCGCAGTTTCTATAAATTTTTGCACCGTAAAGGACTGATCACCTCCAGCCCGATGTCGAAAATAAAAGCACCAAAAACCCCTCATCGCCTGCCTGTATTTATTGATGAAGAGAAAATGGACCTGCTGCTGGACTCTGAGGAGTTCTTCAATGATAGTTTTCCGTCTGTAAGGGACAAAATGATCCTCGAAACCCTGTTCGGTACCGGGATGCGCCTTTCTGAGCTCTTAGGTCTCAAGGATCAGGATGTTGATTTTTATAAGGGTACTATCAAGGTTTTTGGGAAAAGAAAAAAAGAAAGGATCATCCCGATCACTAAACAGCTTGTGAATCAGCTCCAAGAGTATATTCAATTGAAATCATTGCAGAATTTTAATAACAAAACCGATGACTTGTTCGTTACTAATACAGGAACCGCGGTTTACCGGCAGCTGATTTACAATACCGTAAAAAGTTATTTGACATATATATCCACACAGGATAAAAGAAGTCCCCATGTTTTAAGGCATTCTTATGCAACAAGCCTGCTGAACAGGGGTGCCGACTTAAACGCGATTAAAGAACTGCTGGGGCATGCCAGTTTGGCGGCCACACAGGTGTATACGCACAATTCCGTAGAAAGATTAAAAACAATATATAAACAAGCCCATCCAAAGGCGTAAAAAAGGAGGACCACATGAAAATTACAATTCAATCGATCCATTTCACTGCAGATGTAAAACTATTAGACTTTATTCAGAAAAAAATGGATAAGCTGGAACAGTTCCATGACCAGATTATTAATGGTGAAGTTTATCTGAAACTCGAGAATGTAGAAGATGAAGCAAATAAAATAAGTGAGATCAAATTAAGTGTTCCAGGCGGAGTATTGTTCGCAAAGGAGCAGTGTAAATCTTTTGAAGAAGCAACGGATTTGTCAATTGAGTCGCTCAAGAAACAAATTACTAAACATAAAGATAAAACCAGGGCAAAACTTTCAGAGCATAAAGCCACGCTGAATGCAGATGAAGTAACTGATTATTAGGAGTCTATTTTTAGAACTTCCGCATAAAAATCCGGCAGTATTAAAACTGCCGGATTTTTTTTTAAAATAGTTTTGCAACTAACAAATATTCTTGTAGATTTGCATTCCCAATCGGAACAGGGGTTAACCCGAAAAGATTGGATTGTTCTGTGAATGTTTAATGAAGAATAAAAGCCTCCTTAGCTCAGCTGGTAGAGCAACTGACTTGTAATCAGTAGGTCATTGGTTCGATCCCGATAGGAGGCTC
>JAATFQ010000104.1 GCA_015655115.1 Sphingobacteriales bacterium | reverse complement strand
CCTGAAAAATCATTCCTGCCCAGACTTATAGCCTGTTGGCTGTTTTGGGTATCACCATTAACCTTCCATAAGGTTGTTTCACCCTGAGCAACAACGCCCCCTGCAGATACAACTGATATATAGTCGGACTGATCTATAGCTATACCGAACACCGTATTTTCCGTAAAGGCTGCCTGTGCGGGTGCATCAACAAGGGCGCTTTGGCCTTCTTGCTGGCTGTTTTCACAAGAGCCTGTATGAATTCAGGAGCTTAAAGCTTGACTGCGGTTTTCAGTAACCGGGTCTATTGCTTATATTAGAGTGTTAATTACTATTAATATAAAACAGACTGACAAACGATTATTTCAAAAATCGGGAAAATGAAACAAAAAGAATTAGCGGAATTTACAGATCAGGAATTGCTGCAAGAAGCAAAAAAAATCAAATCCACGAACCTTAACGATGCGCTGATATTTGGCATATTGATTGGGATCGCAATTTATAGCGCGGTTAAAAATGGTTTCGGCTTGTTAAGTTTTCTTCCCTTACTCTATACGCCAATAGCTGCTAAGAATAGGATAAGAAATAAAGAGGTGGAAGATCTTTTAAAAAAAAGAAATTTGAAATAAAAAATACTTTATCTAGTCCAGGCAGTACCAGCTCCAGTTAGCATCAAGAAATCATAATTTAATAACAATAAGATGTTACTGCAATACCTTGAACACACCAATTCTTAATACCTTGCATTTGCAAATAAATCCAACGGCCTATGAACCTTCGATTTTTAATTTTTCCACTTCTGCTACTCGTGTCAAATCTTAGTGCACAAAACAAATTTGAGACTGTAGATGATGCTGCTTTTAAGATAGATGGGTTGAGCTTTACATTAAAAAAAGAAGTGATCCTGAAAAAATTCGGTAAGCCGGCAAAGATTTTTGAACCGAAATACGAATGCGGATTTCTTTCAGAAGCAGAGCAGGGAAATAAGTATTATTCGCTTGACTATGGAAATATTAAATTTACCGGGAATAGCAAAGAGGGATACTTGCTGGAGGAAATCCGGTTAGCACCTGCCTTACACCATAAGGTCACCTTTAGAAACAAGTTAATATCTCATAAAACGACTAAAGAGGAATTTGAAAGTATTTTTGGCTTCAAAATAAGTGGTGCTGAAACCACCACGAGCGTACCGCTCACAAAAAGCAATAAAAACGATCGTGGTAGCTTCATAACCTTTAAAAAACAATTATTTACTGATGAAACCACCACGAGCGTACCGCTCACAAAAAGCAATAAAAACGATCGTGGTAGCTTCATAACCTTTAAAAAACAATTATTTACTGATGAAAAAGTCCTTTATAAAAAAGGAGGAGACGATGCTTTCGTTTTTACATTCGTTAATGGATTGTTATCAAAAATTGAATACTGGTCACCCTGTTAATTTGACTTAATATCTATCTTGAGTCTGGAACGCTGATACTCTGCCCAGTTCTTTCATACAGGAAAGAAAATCTATCCTGAAAGCGCGTTTACCTAAGTAATTGATCAAAATCACTTTCCCGAAAAGTTAATACTACGTAGCTCCCTTTATGTCCTGAAAAAACACATGGTTTTCAGAATAATTCTCATGACCTGCTAAGACATCAAAACTATGCAGGTTGATCTTCTTATTCCATGTTAATAATTGTTGCATAGTATAGATTTTATATCTATAACTCTCCTGAGATGCACGTCCGCCATTACCTGCGCCATCACCAATTACAGCATTGTTATAGGTGTTCTCATCAGTACTGATTATGTTCATATCGCCTTTGAAGGTAAAGTTGAAGTCTTTCAAAAACCTCACATCGGCATATGCCTGTCCTGCTAAAGTATTGCGCACAGTTCTGTCCATATTTAACTGTTTTCCCAGATAGCATGACGACCGGGTAATTGATTACGTGTATTTTAACCTTCATCAAACTGAATTTCACCAAAGCTGTCCAACACATATTCACCTGTCGCAATATCATGTAAATGAACAGGATAAATAGGAGCTATATTTCTAGAAAAATAAAATGGATTGATAACAATTTAATAGAATATAATGAATAAAAAATTCCATCTGTTACAGATTATTTGGACATTTTGTAAACCACTTATTTTGCCTTCACTATGCTTATCAATTTTCATATCGTCCCTAGGAATGAGATATGTGAATTTATTTGCTGGCATTGGAATTTCATATTGTTGCCTGACGTATTCAGCTGGGGAAAAAGCTTAGTTTGCGACAGCACCATCTACCTGTTTCAAGGTATTCTGATCAAACCCAAACCATGGGGTGATTTCATTGTGCCGGGAGGTTGGGTTCAGATAAACTCTTTGCAACTCTTGGTCATTTTCTATTTTTCGCTTTTCTGTTTTGCGTTTGGCCTACTCTTTTTTCTTCGGTTCAACCATATATACCATCCCGAAACCGGCAGGCTTGCAGAAAATAACGATACGATAAATGCGATGATTTTGGTAGGTAGTCCGTATATACTACCAACATGAATACCATAATTTATGTTCCTGAATTTCTGCGCAATGTTAAAGTCGTCATGACCAATCACAAAATACTCTTCACCATCAACGACGCTGTAATTGCGGTATTCTCCTTTTGGAGTTAAGCCGCCGTCTGTATATTCAATACTGATCGCAATGTTTTGCCGATCGAAGACGGATATCATTTCTAGGACTGGCTTTTGCCTGTGCTGCTTCCATGCATTATTGAATGCCAGATCAAGCGCATCATTGTATCCAATCTTCGCTTTTCCGGCAGGTGGCTTAGGAATGGTTATAAAGTCTTTTTCCGATACGCCCAATAAAGCATTGATGCCGTATTGCCACCATCTAAATGACCAGACGAGGCCGGTAATGATCAGTATGATGAGCAGGGGCTGCATATAGGCGCCCCCTACGCTATGCACATCATGGTTCAGGCGTTTCGAAGAAGCATTCCATTTGATATTGAAGCGCTGTTTCCAGGCGCCCTTGTTTCTCGGAAACCAAAGAATGAGCCCTGTTATAATCATCAGCACATAGATCAGACTCGAAATAGCTACAAACAGATGTCCGATTGAATAATTGAGTAGCAATTGCTGATGCAGAACTCTGAATAGATAAATAGGCTCATACCGCATATCAAGTATTCCGGTAACTTTTGCAGTATAGGGGTTTACATACACCCGTAAAAAGTATTCGTTTTCACTGAAATAAGTATAACCCGGCTTCGCAGCCTCTTTCCTGGCTACAAATAGATAAGCCAGATCAGGCTGGTTAACGATGTGTACAAAATTCACCGGCTTATCATCAAGCGCAAGCTGCGCTGACTTAAGCATTTCTGACATCGGCCTTACTTGTTTCCCTGGCTCCACTTTGATAATATCGGCATGAAAAAGGCGGTTGAGTTCCACATTCCACACAAAGACACTTGCAGCCAGTGAGATGATGACCACAATGACACCAATGGTAAGGCCCATCCAAAGGTGTAGCCTTCCGGTAAATTTCAGCCATAGCCTGGCTGGTTTGGCTCTCTTCTTAATTTTTGCTTGTTTCATTCACTGTAAAGTAAAGCCCTGCAGTGTAAGCGCAGGGCTTTAACCATCCTAATTGGCAGGGTGTGGGGCGATAAGGTTAGGAAAAATATCGTTACCGTCAAGCTGTAGACCCTTTTTAAAAGCATTTGCATCACCGGCGGGGTCGAATTCATAAATATTTGTTCCGTTTTCGGTTACCAGTCCGGTATAATATTTATTATTGAATACCAGCGGGCTGCGGAATTGGCCTACGGCGCTCAATGGGCTATTCATTGCAACGGCCGTTTTGTTTTTGAGGTCAAGTTTAACAACCTGGGCTACGGGTTTATAGCGGTCAGATAGCTGAGTCATCAGATCTTCATATTGCACCGCCCCAAAAGCAACCCCGTTTGCGATATAGCTCAGAGAGGTTAAGCAAGCGTTTTTGCCTACAGGAGTAGTTACATCGAAGAAATAATCGGTATCAAATTCCGCAGCACCCTTATTTATGCGAAGCACACCAGATTTACCACCATTACCGCCCCAGTACTTACCGGCACTCACTACAAAGTAATGATTACCTTCTTCATCACTCAATAACGACTCAAGGTAAGTATGGCCTACGTTTCCGGTTGTAGCAGAACTTTTGATTAGCTTCATGTTAGCAAAAGAAGGGTAATCATAAACCAGGGCATATGAACCTTCCAGGCTTTCACCGGCAGGTTTGCCTGGATCCAGCACATAGCGATTGCTGCCAGCGATAAATTTACCGTTATCTACATATCCTTTGCCGATATCTGAAGCTACGTTTAAGTTTATATCATACGGTAATTTAAACGTTCCCTTATCGATCACCGTGAACTCCGGCAATTTGATACGTGCCCAGCCGGCATTGCCAAGGTGGTTATTTTCCATACCAAGTACCAGCAAGGTGTTGTCGTTGATCAGGTTGATAGAAGTGAAATAATTTGGTGTGACACCCGAAGTAAGGATCGAAGCGTTTTCCGTAATCTTGCCATCGGCACTCATTTTATACTGGATGAACTTTTTGGTAGCGGTGTTCATCAGGTACACATATTCGTTATGATACAAATAACGGGCTGCAGTAGTTTCAATTCCGTTCCCTACAAAACTCAACTTGCCGGTGGTCAGGGATGCCGTACTTGCAAGGTATTCTGAACCATTTGACTGTGAGACAATAGTGAAGTATTGTGAAGATTCGGGAAGCGGTTGGACATTGTCCTTGTTACTGCAGGATTGCATGGAAATAACCGCCACAATTGCTGTTGCCTTTAAAGTGGTTTTTATAAAATTGAACATGATTATGATATATTGATAATTAAATTAATTTATTTGCTTATTATTTATCTACTGAGAAAATATCGGGTTTTCACACTGATCATCCTCCCCGGCTTTTGCAGCAGATAATTGTCAAAAACCTGTTTGTCAAAAACGTTTCTGCATTCTAAACTGATATTATAGCGGTTGTTTTGAAGCGAGTAGGTAGTGCCTATATCATTCGTGAATTGCATGGGAATGACTGACTTCTGATCAGCAGCACCAAGTTTTGGCCAGTTAAGATAATACTGGTGAACATAGCTGGCGACCCAATACACTGAGCCGCTGTTGCTTTTAGCAAAAAGCTCTGGCTGGCTAAGCCTGACCTCTGCATTTCCCATCAAATAGGGTGTATTGCGCAAACGGTCTTTGTAAATATTACTTTCCAGCCCACTGTTTGTGTCATACTTCTGGTTATTCCGGATATCCTGATAGGTCAGGTTACCGGTAACCTCCAGCCAGGTTTTCCGTCTGAAGGTGACTTCAGCTTCGATACCTTTGCCTTCGGTTTTTGCCACGTTCTCATACCGGCTTCTGCCCAGGTAATCAGCGAGGGCGAGCAGGATCAGGTTACTGGTATTGCGATAAAAAACTGAGGGCTGAAAGATCAAAACGTTGTCGTTAAAACTTTTACTGAACTGTGCGCCCACATTGGCATTGTAGCTAATTTCAGGCTGCAGGCTGGGCGCAATGAGTATGGTGTTTCCGTTTCCCAGCAATTCGTTAGCCTCGGGTAAACGTACGGCCTTCTCTGCTGAAAGCTTTACAAGAACACTGTTGCTCAGGATGAATTTACCGGCATACCCGTAGCCCCAGTTGTTGGAATGTGTAGATACCCTGCTATTCGCATTTTGGGCCTGCGCATTATAGTTATAGTTTTTAACGAAAAAGGTATTTACCCATTTTTGTTCAGCGTCGTTCAACTGATAAGCCAGACCTGTAACCTGTTTACTCAAGTTTTGAGGAGAACGGTAGGGAATAGTCCATTCTGCTGCAAATGGGTCGGAACCTTTTCGTGTCGTCGCAGAATAGATAAAGTTGAAATTGAATGAATGATGGTCCGATATCTTGTATGAACTGTTCAGGCGATGCAGGTGCGTTTTGTCGGTGAAAGTCAGCATCGATCTTTGTGCTCCGATACCACCGATCTCACCTCCGCTGGTGATTTCAATAACGTGCTGATCCCAGTCATAACGCCGGCTGCTGGTATCTACGGTTGTAGCTTCCAGCCTGTTGAAGGACGAAAATAGGTCTACCTGCAAACCATCGGTCAAAAAATCTTTTTTACTATACTTTACAGAGGGCATGACAAATTTTTCCTTGTAGGAGGCCTCACCATATACATACGCCATCGTTTGCCCGGTTTGTATGCCCTTGTCTAGTTTGCTGCCCGTAAGTCCTAGCAGTAGCTGGTCTGCCCAAGACACGCCCGTGAAGCCTGCTTCCGCCTGTGCACTCGTAGATTCGTACCGATCGTTAAAGCGCCTGGCGGTAACCGGTATGGGGTTGCCGCCAGGGCCTGCAATTTCTACCGTTGGCCCGGATACTTTGTAATCGTTATCGGATGAGTTACGAAAGACGTTAGCCATTGTCGTAAAGCCGTTACCCTGTGCTCTCCATCTGCCTGTTACGGCTGCCCGCTGGGTATTAAAAGACCCATAGCTATAGGAAGCATCAAGGTAGCTGTCGGTATTTTTACTGGTCACGATGTTGATTGCGCCTCCCAGTGCATCGCCACCCAGTTCTACCGGTGTCGCGCCCTTAAAAACCTCAATCCGTTCCACCAGGTTGATTGGCAGGTTATTAATGCTGTACGATGTACCGAAACTTTCCATCGGTATTCCGTTAATGAAGAACTTAACCGCCCTGCCTGAAAGTCCGTTAATAGAATAATTAAAGTCGGATCCTAATCCTCCGGTTTCTCTTACGCGTACACCGGCCACGGTGCTCATTAAATGGTTCATGTCTACATTCCGGTTTGCAATTTTTCTGGCATCGACAATATCTGCGCTGAATCCTTGCTGACGAACTTTGTTTCCTGATGCCCCGCTAATGGTAACCTGGTTTAATTCATGAGTATGTTCTTCAATAATGAAGTCAGCTTCGGTTGTTTTGCCGGAAATTACCCGAATGCTTTTCTTTTGCACTCCAAAACTTGTACCACTGAGGGCGATTGTATAGTCGCCCGGTACCAGCTTCCTGAAGACAAATTGACCCTTTTCGTTGGTTTGGGTAGTCCGCATAGTACCTTCAATTGTTATTGTGAGGTTGAGAAGCGCTTCTCCTGTCCTGGTGCGGACAGTGCCCGACAACTCACCAGATGAACCGGAACGCTGCGCGTTGACGATAGCTGTCGTAAATAAGAGTAGAAGAAATAAAAATAATAGTTTAAATTGCATAGTGTTTTCTTGTTTGCAAGACCAGGAAAAGTCTATCTTATCGCAATAGGATACACAACCACGCAGTTGCATCTGCGTGGTTGTACTTTTTTATATAGATAAGTTGAATTGCTTTATGAGCGGTGTACAGAAACTCCTTGGAATACCGTCTTTAATCTCGCTTATGGTTGCCGATATCATTTTATATTTTTTATCGGTCATAGCCATATAGGTATTTCCTTTTTTTAGCTGAATCAATTCCGCGGCTTTTGATGCGCAATCTTTAAAATCCATCCGGACATCAAGTTTCCGGGACTTTAGAGAGGTGTTCATGATAGAAACGGCACCGGAAAACCGGATTTTTTCGACCGGTCCGAATACAGGCACCTTTATCTCACACCGGCTGTTTGAGCCAACAGTTAAGTTTATGTCTTCAATGGTATAGTGTTTTGAGCTGTAGGTATGCTGATTATCAATTGATATTGTACGGTAAAATACATCGGTACCGGTCATAAACAGGTATCCTGCAATTAAAAAAGCCATGCAGGCTGTCAAGCTATAAAAGTATTGGCGGTTGGTTTTCTTATTTGCTGATACCTGTTTAAATGCTGCAATTTCCTGCCACATGGAAGCCCGGACAGTGCTTTCATCAAACTGACCCGGAAAGGGAAAGGACGCATTATTTTGGCCGGAGGTAAACCATTCTTCAACGTGCTGCTTTTCCGTGAGAGTGGCTTCGCCTTTAATATATTTTTTTAACAACTCTGGTGTGATCTCCATTCTGCGGTGTTTTCTTTATAGTTGCACAAGAGATAAGAAAGTCCTAGTCTGATAAAAAAATTATTCTGGCAAATGGGTTTTTAAAAATGAGAGTGCCTTGGTAAGATGATTTTTGACGGTTTTTTCTGAAATGACCAGATGAGCAGCGATCTCATTGTTATGCAACCAATGCTCTCGGCTGAGTATATACACCTTCTGACATTGCGGAGGAAGATTATCAACCAATTTGCTGATCTCAGCCTTTAAATCGTTGAACAGAATAGTTTGTTCAGTCGAGTGATCCATTTGATCGGTAAAAGAGATTATCTTTCCCAGGTGCTTTTCATGATTAATCTTTCTACGGTAATGTTCCGCAACCTTCAGCTTGACACTTCTGAATAGATAATTAGAGATGGGATCAGTAATTTTCAGTTTGTCTCTGCGTTCCCAAATGGATTTAAAAATATCCTGAATACATTCTTTGGCATCCTCCTCATCCTGTAGGTAATAAAAACTTAAAGCAAACATGTCCTTCCAGTACCGCTTGTATAAAGCTGCAAATGAATCATCACTGATGATAAAATATAAATCATCTTTTATTACGGAACCGGCTTCGGACATATGAAATTAGTATTCCGTCAAATGTAGCAATTATTTAGATTAAATATAAATACTATGATACAGGGTATTTTTTAATTCCTTCTATGGCATGAATATGAATAAAAAAGAACTATTGATAGCGGAAATAAGAAGAGGAGGTAAAAAACAATGCAGAACAACATGCTATGAAACTGATTGCACGTTTGACCGAACTTGAAAACAGATAAAAACAAATATATTCAAATCCTAGCTCCCTTGTTGATGATGAGTTTTTGAGCTTTCCCTCTTTATCATTCTCCGTTTTTTTGGCAGGAGAAAAATGAATTTTTGACATTTTGATCCTGCAAATTTTTCATCTTTTCTGAAATTTTTTCAGATGAAATGCGGATTAATTGCGTTGGCATGCCTTTGGATATACAATGGTCGAACGTGAAGTTCAGAGAGTTTAATTAATTGTAAGTTTTAATCATTAAAATCAATTTAAGGAGGACAGACCTATGACACTGGTTAAATTTAATCCAGGCAAGAATGTTAAAAGAAATGGCTCAATGCCAGGATTCGACAGCGTATTTGATTCTATTTTCAATGACACTTTCTTTTCCGACCGCATGATGACGCGCGTACCTGCTGTCAACATTAGTGAAAGTAAGGATTATTATCATGTAGAGCTTGCTGCTCCGGGTCTAAAAAAAGAAGACTTTAAGATTTCATTAGACAGCAATGTGCTGAGCATTTCGGTAGAACAAAGTCAGCAGGAGAATAAGGAAGAGCGCAATTACAACAAAAAGGAATTCAGCTACAGTTCTTTCGTACGTTCTTTTACCTTACCTGATGCTGCGGATGAAAATGGTATCGAAGCTAAATACACTGATGGTGTATTGTGCATTGACATCCCTAAACTTGAGGAGGCTAAAACCCAGAGCCGCCAGATTGAAATCAAATAATGCGTTGAACTTTTATCCACATAAAGAGTCGCCTCCGGGCGGCTCTTTTATTTTGAATGCAAATCCTTTTCGAGTCCGTAGACCTATGGTAGGCAGATCAGTCGTCAATTCCTTGTCTTCTTTTAATCTCCGGAATAATGTGAAATTCAAGAAGATCCTCAACCGGCATCTGTATTGCTTTACAAATTTCATCAATATAATTTCCGTAAAGCCCCTCATTCTCTATCGG
>JAATFQ010000030.1 GCA_015655115.1 Sphingobacteriales bacterium | reverse complement strand
GTCGGCCGTCATACCATCTACAGATTCAACTGCGCGAAGACAAATAACATTTTCGTCGGTACGCTCATCGCCCATTACCCCTACAGATTGTACAGGTAAGAAAATTGCTCCTGCCTGCCACACCTAGTCATATAACCCCGCTTCTTTCAAATTGTTTATATAAATCGCATCAGCCTCCTGAAGGATAGCTACTTTTTCAGCGGTAACATCACCTAGGATCCTGATCGCCAAACCCGGACCAGGGAAAGGATGGCGTCCTAAAATAAAATCTGCCAGTCCTAATGATTTACCAACTCTTCTTACCTCATCTTTAAATAAAGTGTTAAGGGGTTCCACGACTTTAAGCTTCATGAAATCCGGTAAGCCACCTACGTTATGGTGCGACTTGATGGTTGCAGATGGTCCTTTTACCGAAATTGATTCGATAACGTCGGGATAAATGGTCCCTTGGGCAAGCCATTTCACATCCTGCACTTCATGTGCAGCATCATCGAAAACTTCAATGAATACACGGCCTATAGCTTTGCGTTTAAGTTCAGGATCTTTAAGACCGGCAAGCTGGCTTAAGAACCTGTCTTTTGCATCAACACCTTTTATATTCAGTCCAAGGTGTTTGTACTGGTCCAGCACAGCCTCATATTCTCCTTTACGCAATAATCCATTATCGACAAAAATACAGTGCAGGTTAGTGCCGATAGCTTTGTGCAGCAAAATTGCAGCTACGCTTGAATCTACCCCGCCCGATAGGCCAAGTACGACTTTATCATTACCTAGTTTGGCTTGCAGATCGGCAATAGTAGTTTCTACAAATGCATCTGCTGTCCATGATTGTGCACATCCGCAGATATCTACCAGGAAGTTTTCCAGCAGTTGCTTTCCATCAGTACTATGGGTAACTTCTGGGTGAAACTGAATAGCATAAGTAGAAGAGTCTTTCACCTGGAAAGCGGCAACCCTTACACTATCAGTGCTGGCAATAATTTCAAACTCTTCAGGGACAACAGTTATGGTATCACCATGTGACATCCATACCTGGGAACCTATATTAATATTTTTTAATAATTTACTTTCTGAGTCTACAAAGTTCAAATTTGCCCTGCCATATTCCCGGGTAGAAGAGGCCTGAACCTGACCGCCTGAATGCTGAGCCATATATTGGGCACCATAACACACAGCTAATACAGGGAAATTCTGATGAAAGCGTTTTAAATCTATTTGAGGGGCGTCTTCCTGAAGAACAGAGTAAGGGCTACCTGAATAGATGATACCTTTAACACCTGTTAAAGTCTCCGGAATATGATTAAATGGATGTATTTCACAATAAACATTCAATTCACGTACCCTACGGGCTATCAATTGTGTAAATTGAGATCCAAAATCGATAATGATGATTTTTTCTAGCATGGCCAAAGTTAGTATTTATTCACTTCAACACCGAATCTTTTTAAGAAATCGACCCCTTCATCACTTTCCAGACCTTTGTACGCTGCATAAGAGTGTTTAAAATACACAGTTTTAATACCCGAAGAGAGGATTAAACGCGCACAGGCGATACAGGGCGACAGTGTAGTATATAAGGTAGCTCCCTCCGTCTTTGAGCCATTTCGGGTTGCATAAAGAATAGCATTCTCCTCGGCATGGAGCGCCAGTGAGCAGCTGCCCCTGGAATCCCTTGCACAGCCAGTATCAGGCCATTCCTCATCACAGTTATGTGTGCCTGCGGGCGGCCCGTTGTACCCGATAGAAATAATCCGGGTGTCTTTGGTCAGCACTGCCCCTACCTGAGCTCTTACGCAATGTGAGCGCGTGGAAAGATCTACTGCCAGGTTCATATAGATATGGTTAAAACCAAGTTTTGCTGTCATTAATTTATGTATATGGTGTGGTATATGTGAATGCCAATATTTGCAGGGCTGAAAATAATTAAAATAAACTGTTTGTAAAAATTGGCAGGGCACACAATAAATGAAGCAAAAAAAAAAGGAGCATTTATAGTATAAAATCAGATATTAGCGTCAAATATATTGAGTTGAATGATTGAAGCAATATTACAAGGGATTGGTGCGGGTATTTTGTTTTCGTTTTTAACAGGGCCTGTATTCTTTTCCATGATAAAGACCAGTATAGAAAAGGGCTTCAAAGCTGGTTTTTCTTTGGCGATAGGGGTTATTCTGAGCGATATTATTTTTATTAGCCTTACTATTTTCAGTTCACAGTTTCTGCATTATGATGCTGCATATAATGCATATATCGGCGTAATCGGTGGATTATTTCTCTTAGGTATCGGCTTGTACTACCTCATCAGCAAGGTGAAGGTTAACTATGAGATGTCTGAAATAGTTAAAGTGCGCAAGCGCGGTTATATTATTAAAGGTTTCCTGATGTGCCTTTTATCGCCCACAACCTTAATGTTCTGGATCATGGTTGGAGGTATCGTTTCCGGGCAGCTGCATTATGCGGTAGCAGAAAAAGTAGTGTTCTTTGTTGTAGCCATGGCTACACAGCTATTTGTAGACTTTCTTAAGACATTTTATGCAGCAAAACTGCGGTATAGGATTAAAGAGAAAAACATAAGGATCCTGAACAGGATTGCAGGCGCAGTGATCATCATATTCGCCGTGCGGCTTTTTATTGAAGTAGCGCTGAAGTATCACCATTAAGATCCTTAAACATATGCCTGCGATCTGTTAAAAATTCCCTTTGCTATATTATGCTGCAGCTGGATTTTTATATGATATAATATTATTTAGTAATCTACTTAAAATAAACCCCCGTTACGTCTGCTGCAGCGGGGGTTATTTGATATGAGATAGTCTTATTTAATAAGCTCTCTGGTTGTTTCATTCTTTCCAGTTCACAAAGGCTTTATTCACGACTTTGTTACCGCCCGGAGTTGGGTAATTACCAGAGAAATACCAGTCGCCCGTATGATCAGGACAAGCTAAGTGAAGATTGTCAAGCGTCTGGTAGATCACTTCAACTTCAGCCACTGTATCTTCCGGGGTGATGATTTTGGTAATCTGTGCAGAGATCTCTTCCTGTTTAAAAGGCCTGTAGATATCCTTAACATGGTTAATGATCTGTTCCTTAGGCAACAATAAAGATGCTTTACATTTCTGATACACCTCCTCAATGATGTGCTCCAGGCCACGTGCCTTTAATAACTGTATAGCTGCTTCAAAAGCCACAAACTGTCCCATTTTAGACATGTCGATACCATAACAATCAGGATAGCGGATCTGAGGAGCAGAAGAAACAATAATGATTTTTTTAGGGTGCAGGCGATCAATGATCTTAATGATACTCTGCTTTAATGTAGTCCCTCTTACGATAGAGTCATCTACAGCCACCAAAGTGTCGGTATGATTTTTTATCACTCCATAGGTAGTATCATAAACGTGGGCTACCATTTCTTTACGGTCTGCATCAGCAGTAATAAAGGTACGGAGTTTCACATCCTTGATAGCCAGCTTCTCAACGCGCGGGCACATCGACAGGAGGTCTTCGAGCTCTGCATCGTTCAGTGTTTCCTTGCGGGTGATCAGTGTATCTTTTTGTAACTGCTTAATATGCTTATGTAAACCTTCAACCATACCATAGAAAGAAATTTCTGCAGTATTAGGGATAAAAGAGAATACTGTATTTTTCAAATCGTTATTTACCGAACGAAGAACTTGTGGTATTAACAATTTACCCAGTTTTTTTCTTTCTTTATATATTTCGGCATCACTACCACGGGAGAAGTAAATACGTTCAAATGAGCATGCTCTTTTTTCCTGAGGCTCTCTGAAGATCTCTTGGGTTACAGTACCGTTTTTCTTAACGATAAGCGCATGTCCGGGTTTAATTTCCTGTACTTTATTGAATCCTACATTAAAGGCAGTCTGAATTGCAGGGCGCTCAGAGGCGGCAACTACAATTTCATCATCCTGATAGTAATATGCTGGGCGGATACCAGATGGATCACGAAGTACGAAAGCATCGCCATTTCCTACAATACCAGATATAGCATATCCGCCATCCCAGGTTTTAGCAGAACGGCGAAGGATATGGCCGATATTTAGATTCTCAGATATTTTATGGGTTATCTCCACATTAGATAATCCTTCTTTTTTATAGGTATCAAATAACTCCTGGTTTTCATCGTCCAGAAAGTGGCCGATTTTTTCAAGTACAGTTACAGTGTCGGCTTGTTCTTTAGGGTGCTGACCAAGCTCATAGAGCTGTTCCAGCAGTTCATCCACATTGGTCATGTTGAAGTTACCCGCAATCACAAGGTTACGTGTCATCCAGTTATTCTGACGCAGAAAAGGATGGCAGTTTTCAATACTGTTCTGTCCGTGTGTACCATAGCGAAGGTGTCCTAACAAAACCTCGCCAATGAAACTTACATTTTGCTTTAACCACTCAGCATCATGCATCAATTCAGGAGTATTTTCCTGGATATCCACAAACTTGTTGTGTACATATCCGAAAATATCTGCAACAGCATTCTGAGCCATAGACCTGTAGCGGCTAATGTATCGGTGCCCTGGTTTTACATCCAGTTTAATCGTTGCAATTCCTGCTCCATCCTGACCCCTGTTGTGCTGTTTCTCCATCAGAAGGTACAGCTTATTAAGGCCATATAGTGCAGTTCCGTACTTTTCCTGATAGTATGAGAGAGGTTTTAAAAGACGGATAAAGGCAATTCCGCACTCGTGTTTTATCTGTTCGCTCATTGTGTGTTATTTGAGCGGCAAATTTACTCGTAATAATATTCAGAACCTAGAAAGAAAGAGAATCTTTCATTGCAGTGACTTATAAAAAGATATTAAAATATAGGCCGTTTGATAGGTGTAACAAACGGCTTATACACGCCCTACGGCACGAAAAAAGCAATATTTAAACTTATTTCTTCAGGTTTATTTGTTGGGAGCTGACAGGCTCATCAAAAAATATAGAGGCATTTCTGTCAAATACAAGATAATCGCCCGATGTAAAAAATCGTTTTTCAGCTTCTTTTGTAAGCGTACTTTCAATTTCCGGATGGTTGCTAAGATACTTAACAAGGCTTTCTGCTACAATATCACCCTGTGCAATCAACTTAAATCCCTCCGGCAGCAAAGCCTGTATTTTCGGGATCAGCAAGGGGTAATGTGTGCAGGCCAGCAGTATAGCATCAATAGCAGGTGCTTTGGCAAGCAGTGCATCAACATACTCCTTTACAAAATAGTCTGCTCCCTCTTTTAGATGCTCATTGTTTTCAATCAGGGGTACCCACATCGGGCAGCTTTGCTGGATAACTTCTAGTTCAGGATAAAACTTATGTATTTCTATGGGATAGGAATCAGAATTCACCGTACCTCTTGTTCCCATTACACCGATAGTATTGGATGCTGTATAGAGCCCGACCACTTCGGCCGTTGGCCTGATTACCCCAAGCACTCTATGGTTGGGGTACTTTACTGGTAATATCTTCTGCTGAATTGTTCGCAATGCTTTGGCAGAAGCTGTATTACAGGCAAGGATAACCAGGGGGCAACCCTGTGCAAAAAGCCACTCTACACATTCAAGTGTATAATTGTATACCGTTTCAAAGGAATGATCGCCATATGGGGACCGGGCATTGTCGCCGAGATATATATAATTGTATTCCGGAAGCTGTTCAGCAATAGATTTAAACACTGTTAAACCACCATAACCGGAATCAAAAACACCAATAGATTTCTTATTTACCATGACAAAAAAAAAGCGGGACCGGGCATATATGCCCGGTCCCGCAATTTAATAAATATAAAGGGTTATTTTTTAGGTGCGGCAGCTGCAGTAGCTGAAATTCCTAATTTAGCTTTAACAGCAGCAGTAACGTCATCTCCGCCTTCCCATGCTAACAGGTTGCTGGCACCTTGTTGTGCAGAGATATCAAATACGTAAGCATAACCTTTTTCCTTAGATACTGCTTTAACTGCAGTTAAGAATTTAGCATTCAAAGGAGCTAATAACTCGCCTTGTTTAGTCGCGATATCCTGTCTTGCTTTTTGAGTTGCATCCTCAATGCGTTTTTTCATATCGTCAAGCTCAACACCCATTGCCTGAAGTTCTTTTTGAACTACTTCTTTATTGGCTTCACTCAATGTTTTATTTTTTGCAACAGCAGCTTCATATTTAGAAGTATACTCAGTTTGCATTTTCTCAATCTCAGTTTGTTTTTGTTTCTGAAGAGTCTCAAGTGTAGCTGTAGCAGTTTTTGCTTCAGGCATGCTGGAGAAAATAGATTCAGAATCCAGGTGTGCAATTTTTTGTTGGGCACTGGCAACATTAGCAGTAACCATCAAGCCAGCTGCCACAAAAAATACGTTAATTAACTTTCTCATTTCTAATGTTCTTAATAATTGTTTTAAATTTATTTATGTGTGTGTTATTTTACTGTAGCTGGTTTATAGCCTAATCTGATGATAACGTCATTACTCAAATCATAGTTGCTGCTTGAATAGATCATCATCGTGGACTCACTGCTTTTATCAAAGATAAAGTCAAGGAACTTGGACTTCGCCAAATCAGAAATCACTTGGGTAACTTTATCCTGGATAGGCTTTAACAACTTTGTGCGGGCCTGAAATAATTCTCCATCCGGACCAAACTTCTGGCGCTGGAAATCTTTTGCTTCTTTTTCTTTCAGGATGATATCGTTTTCTCTTCTCTTGCGCATGTCATCAGTTAAAAGAACCTGATCAGCCTGGTAGGCCTTATACATCTTGTCTATTGCCGCAAAATTAGCATCCACTTCTTTCTGCAATTGTTCAGAAAGGACGTTGAGTTGATTTTGCGACGATTTATATTCAGGTAAGTTTTTAAGGATATATTCAGTATCCACATAAGCGAACTTCTGTGCAAAAGCACCAAAGCTTGCAAAGGCTAAAAATCCAATTAAAATAACTCTTTTCATTTTATTAACTATTTATTGTTTTCCATTGTTTAACTGCCTTCGGCAAAGGTAAGGAATGTATTAGTTAAATCCACCAAGCTGTTGGGCTATACTGAACGTAAATGCCTGTTTTCCATTATCAGTAACTCCAGGGATTTTATCAAAGGCAAAACCATAGTCAATTCCAAGCATACCAAATATCGGTAAAAATATCCTGGCACCAAAACCAGCAGATCTTCTCACATTAAACGGATTGAAATCAGCAAACTTGTTCCAGGTATTACCACCCTCAGCGAAACCTACAAGGTAGGCTGTAGCAGACTGACTGGCGATAACAGGGTAACGTAATTCCATTACATATTTACTGAAAATCGGGCTACCAGAGTTTTGTGCTGTATTTACATTTGCACCTACAGGAATAACAACATTATTCGCGTAACCACGCATTGTAATCAGCTCAGATCCCTGCAGGAAGTCAAACCCTTGCATTCCATCTCCACCCAGTTTAAACCTTTCAAAAGCAGACTGTCCAACCGCACGGTTATATAAACCTAAGAAACCGAACTGAGCCTGTGCTTTAACGACAAATTTACCTGCCAATTTCTGGTACCACTGTCCTTCAAACTTCCATTTATGGTATTCAGTAAATTTATAACGTAATTTATCTGAAGCTGTTGCGTAGTTAGTATTATTAAGTAAAGAGTAAGGAGGCGTAGCCTGAATAGTAAACTTAAAATAAGAACCTTCAGTTGGGAAAATCTGTGAGTTCCTTGAATCTCTGCTGATTTCCTGCGTTAAGTTAAAGTTATAAGATGTACCGGTAGTGAACAGGTAACCTGAATAATTATTCAGCACATATTGCTGTACATTGATAGAGTGTGTGAGCTGGAAATAGTTGTCTGGCCATTTCAGCACTCTTCCCAAACTCACGGTAACACCGTTCATTCTTATTTTTTGCAGGTTAGAACCACTACCACCGTTAGACTGTGAAGAGGTAAAAGCACTCAATCCAAAACTTACTGGTTTCTTACCACCCAACCATGGTTCAGAGAAAGAGAAACTGTATGATTGGTAATACTGACCATTAGTCTGTCCGCGAAGGCTTAGTTTTTGTCCGTCGCCTTTTGGAAGTGGCCTGTATGCTTTTGGATTTAAGATATTCCTTAAGGAGAAGTTATTGAAGGTAAGACCAATGGTACCGATAACACGGCCACCACCAAAACCTCCTGAAAGTTCCACCTGATCTGAAGGTTTTTCCTCTACAGCATATTCAATATCAACAGTACCATCTGCAGGATTCGGTTTCGGAGTCGGTACAGTTTTGGATTCATCGAAATTACCCAGCTGACCAATTTCCCTTACCGTACGGATCAGTAAATCTTTAGAGAATTTATCCCCCGGTTTAGTACGAATCTGACGCAGTACTACCCTATCGTTAGTAATCGTATTTCCTTTTACAGTCATCCTGTTGTTGGTATACTGTGGACCTTCATATATTCTGATTTCCAGATCGACAGTATCATTATATATTTTAGTTTGAACAGGGTCTACATTAAAGGTAAGGTAACCATCATTTAAGTATATACTCGATACATCCTGACTTTCGGCACCATTACCATGCAGTTTTACATTTAATTTCTCCTCACTAAAAACTTCACCTTTTTCAAGTCCCAGTACTTTAGTCAGGTCCTTAGTACCGTACTTTGCATTTCCTGTCCATGAGATGTTACCTATATAATATTTCGGCCCCTCATAAACCTGAAGGTCTACATTGATAGACTTGTCGTTATGCTTGTAAGTAGTATCCTTAATAATTACCGCATCGCGATACCCTTTTTCCTGCATCTTAGCAACTAGCTTCTCTTTATCTTCAGTATACTTTTCTTTACTGAACTTACCCGAACCAAATACTTTATAGAAAGCACGTTGTTTAGTTTTCTTGAGGAACTTGCGCAGTTGTGCATCTTTAAATTCTTTATTGCCAGTAAAACTGATCTTATTGACTTTAACCTTACGGCCCCTGTCTACAAAAACCTGCAGCACCATACCATTCTCCAAATTAGGATCAGGTTTAGTCTTGTAGTCAATTTTAGTAAAGAAGTAGCCCTTTTCAGCAAGATATTTATTGATAGTACTGGTGGTACTATTATAAGTATTTTCATTGATAATGGTCTTGCCCGATTTGGAATTCAGCTTTTCAGTGATATCAGTCTTTTGAGATTTACTTAATCCATTAAGCTCAAAAGAACTCAAACGAGGCCTCTCAACCACAAGGATATCAAAATAAACTGTGTCCTGATCAATTTTAGCAATATTCAATTCAATATCATCGAATAACCCCTGTGACCACAATGTTTTGATAGCAGTTGAAGTAGCTTCACCGGGAAGCATAATGCGCTCACCTTTTATCAATTTAGAAAGAGTGATAATAACTTCCTTATCAATAAACTTTGCACCACTTAAAGTTGTTCCTCCTATTATATATTCTTTAGGTTGAAAATAGTCTAAATCCGTGCCTGAAACTTTTAGGCTTGGTGTAGCGGGATTTGACTGTGGACGGGTAATTTGTGCCATTGTCGGCAAACCGACCAATAACATTAATATGAGTTGGTATATTCTTTTCATTTACAATCTAAAAAACGTTGCTAAGTTAATTTAAACACATGTTAAAAAGTGTTAAAAGTAAAATTAGTTCAACTGTTCACTAATTTTACCGAAGCGACGTTCGCGTTTCTGGTAGTCTACAATAGCTTCAAAAAGGTCTTCTTTCCTGAAATCAGGCCACAATACTTCTGTGAAATAGAGTTCAGTATAAGCCATTTGCCAAAGGAGAAAGTTACTAATTCTATGCTCACCACTGGTCCTGATCATCAGTTCAGGATCGGGCATACCAACTGTTGTTAACTGAGAAGAAAACTCTGCCTCAGTAATTTGATTAATTTCTATTTTCTGATCCAGCACTTGCTGTGCAAGTTTTTTTGCAGCTTCCAGAATTTCCCATTTGGAGCTGTAACTCAATGCCAGGGTAAGTGTACAGCTGGTATTTTTAGCTGTTTTATCCATGGCGCTCTTCAAGTCGTCAATACACTTTTGAGGCAATGAAGCAATATCTCCGATTGCATTCAACCTGATATTGTTTTTATTCAGTGTATCTGTTTCATTATTGATCGTAGCGATCAGGAGTTCCATCAATGCATTCACTTCCTCAATTGGCCTGTTCCAGTTTTCTGTAGAAAAAGCATAAATTGTTAAGTACTTTACGCCAATATCCGAGCAGCCCTCAACAATATCTTTTACAGAAAGCACACCACTTTCGTGACCAAAGGACCTGAATTTACCCTGGTTTTTTGCCCACCTGCCATTACCATCCATAATAATGGCTATGTGTTCCGGCAGCCGGCTTTTATCGATTTGTTCTTTAAATCCCATCTATTTGTGCAAATATGGCTAAAATGTCTAACATTCAGAAAAATCAAATTGATTTGCACTGATATTAACCCTGCTAAATGCAAAAATTAAAAATGTGCTAATCAAATTGTTAGTTATCCTATCTGAAATTAGTTGCCAAAGTTATAAGTTATTTGTTTATTTCTACCATAAAGTTTACATGCTAAGCATCAATGGAAATGAAGTACTTAAAAGGTGAAACATTTATCGGACAGGAAAGTATAGGAAATGCCGATATGTAAGAACATGTAGGTATCTTTTTTGACATGATCACCCCTTTGTCCGCCTGGATTCATCAATTCAGGCCTTGCAGAAGGGTTGGAAAGATTGATCAGCACAGGATGATCTGCATCCACGTGACCATAGACCGCTGTTTGGGGATAGTTATCACCTACATCATCCAGATAGTCAGTGAAGGCTGTTCTATATCCCAATTGACTGAAAAGGCTCAGCTTTTCGCTGATCCTATATTTAATGCCGACCCCATAAGGTATGCTTATGGCGTAGTTCTTATAGGCTACATTTTCTGTATGGTAATATTTAAGCTCATATTCCTGATCCTGGTAAACAGCTTTAGGGTTAAAAAGTACGCCGGCGACACCTGTAAATATATAAGGTGTAAAGTTTTTTGTCCCGCCCCCGGCAAAATAATCAAGGAGATTAAAATCTACCTGCAGGCTTAGCTCGTGGAGTGGTGTGGAAAAATTAATGTTTCTCTCTCTGAAATTTGCATTGGAGGAATGAGCATCATCATCTTTTATTTTGCCATAGTTATAGTGTATGCCCAATCCCCAGTAGGCATCAAAGTTCCTTTTTACATAGGCACCAAAAGCTATTCCACTAAAATCAACCGGATTTTTCTGGTTTAAATCGCCCATATATCCGGCAGCGCCTACATTCAGGCCGACTTCCATAGTTTGTGCCACGCCTCCTAAAGACAGACAGCAGAATAAACCTGTGAAGATAAAAATGTTTTTAAGCCTCATTTTAATAATTTCGGGTATCAATACCCCACAATAATTTTTTCCTTAATGTAGTTAAATAGCTCTCATTATTTAACCTTATCAGATTGACATAAAAATCGGCTTTTGTGATTGTAATTTTAACTGATCTGTCAACTGTTACCGTCCTTGAGTCACAAGATACGAGAAATTTTGTACTCCGCGCCTCGACCTCAAACCTCAGGTTAACATCATCAGGGATAATCACAGGTCTCACGTTTAAGTTATGAGGAGCAATTGGCGTAATCACGAAGTTTTGTGCACTCGGGAAGATAATTGGTCCGCCGCAACTTAATGAATAGGCTGTAGAGCCTGTAGGAGTAGCTATGATCAGGCCATCGGCCCAGTAAGAATTGACAAATTCATCGTTCATGTAAGCGTGAATGATCATCATAGCTGTATTATCGCGCCTATGGATGGTGATGTCATTCAGCGCGAAATTTTCTTCACCAAAAAGGTTGCTTTTAGATTCTATATTAAGGAGGCTTCGTTTGTCAATTGAAAACTGCTGGTTAAGCAGCGCTTCTATAGCGATTTTAATCTCATTCTTATTGACACTGGCCAGGAAGCCTAACCGTCCGAAATTTATACCGATAACTGGAGTCCCTGATTTTCTAACTAATGCGAGTGTATCCAGAAGGGTACCATCGCCACCAAGACTAATCAATATATCTGCATTGTTCTGCAGACCAAGATGATCGGTAAATAGTTGCACATCAGCGCCTAACTTTACCTTATCTTTTATAAAATCATAGTATTTATCATAAATGAGTGGTTCTATTCCGAAATGCTGCAAGGCATCAAAAACATCTTGTACAAAAGGTAAAACGCTGTTATTAAACTCTCTTCCGTAGATTGCGATTTTCATTCTGTATTATATTGTTTTTAATAGGTAATGAAGCTTGCATTAATGCAGGTTTCATTCTGTATTATATTGTTTTTAATAGGTAATGAAGCTTGCATTAATGCAGGTTTCATTCTGTATTATATTGTTTTTAATAGG